>JAYUGD010000063.1:0-18601 GCA_043767785.1 Zavarzinella sp.
GGAGATTTCTTCGTCCTCGTCCTCGTCGTCATCAGCTTGGTCGTCGTCCAGCGCGTCCTTGGCGGCGGGGGGGACTTCGATCTCGCGGATCAGGTCCAGCACGTCGCGTTCGCTGTAGATCACGGACATGATGCCGGGGAAGTAGCGGTTGATCGTCGAGAGGTTGGCCCGCAGCAGGTTGTCGATCATCGTGTTGGTCAGCTCGCCCCCCTCGGCGTCGATGCTCGTCTTGTAGCGGATCTCCCCGTCGTCGTAGTCCAGTTCAAAGTTGCCGATCCGCATGCCCCGGTTGGCCCGGCAGATGAACTCGGCCATGTCGGCCATCTTTTCCGCGGGCGTGTTCACCGGCATGTAGGCGTAAAAGATGAGCCAAAACTTCTCCTCGTCCACCTCGGCGTAACACAAGAGCCGGCCGGACGAGCCTTTGAAGTGGAACCGGAGAATCGTCTCCCCTTCGAGGATTTCGTACTTCCACGTTTCCTCTTCCATGTAGTCGATCAGCGTCGAGAAAAGTCCGGTCATGGGGAGTCCTCGCGGAGGAGGGGTAAAGTAGCAATCCTTTATGCCATTTTACCTTGCGGACAGGACGCCCTCCAGCGACGTTGACCGAAATCGACGCGGATTGTGTCAAAAAGTTGCCGTCAGAACCTTACCCTCGCTCATTCGTTGATGGCGGTCATGTTGTTCAAGTAACTGCTGTACAGGGTGAAGATGGCGGCGATGAGGGACAGCCCGACCACCACCGACAGGGCGACGTTCATTTGCCTGGTCAGGCTGGCGAAGCGGCGGGTCGCCTCCTCGCGGTAATGGACAGCCTGCCGGGCCATCACTTCGGGGATTTGGCCGCTGACCTCGGCCACGGCGAGGACGGCCAGAAACTCGGGCGGGAAGACCTGGTTCTCGCCGACGGCCTCGGACAACTCCGCCCCGCGTTCGAGTTGCTTGCCAATGTGCTTGCCCTGCTCCGTGAACGCCTCGATGCCGGTGGCCTCCAGACTGAGTTGCACGGCCCGCTCCACGGGGAGGGACGAGTCCATCGTCAGCTTCATGGCGAGACAAAACCGGCTCATCGCCAAGGCCGTCAGACACCCGCCGACCGTCGGCAGTCGCAGGAGAAACGCCCCGATGTTGGCCTGCCGTTCCGCGGAGTTTTTCAGATACTTGAAGACGCCGAAGGCCGCCCCGATCAACAGCCCGACGGCCACCATGCCGAAGACCAGCCGTTTCGGGCCGCTGCCAAAGATGGCCTGAGCCTGCGGGCCGATGAACGCGAGCGTGAAGACCACGGCCGTGAGAATGAACACCGCCAGGACGAACTGGATCACCGGCCGCGCGGCTTGCACCCGAAACTGCCGTTCCAGCTTTTCCTGCTCGCGGAAGTAAATCTCCAATTGCCCGAAGACTTCCGGGATGTGCCCCGTCTGGTCGGCGACGACGGTCATCGCCCGGAACACCGGCGGGGCGTTGGGGACGAATCGCTTGACGGCGTCGTCCAGCGAGTCGCCGCTTTTCAAGGCATCGCGGATACTCGCGGCCGCCGCCCGCAACGCGCGCGGCCCACTGCGGGCCAGCGTGTCAAACACCTTGACCAACGGCAATCCGGCCCCGTGCCCATGCTTAATGGCCGAGCACCAACTGGCTAAGTCCTTTGGCGAGTGCCGTGCGAAGAACATGGGCTACTCCTGACAAAGACGCGATACTTCACTTTATCGTGAAAACGCCGCGGGGGCATGTCGTCATTCCGGCAATGAGTCCCACAGCGCTCGGTGATCTGCTCGGCCGGCTCGGGCCGTCCCTCACGCTCTTCGCCCGGCAGTACACGGCCGCGGCGGAAGACGCGGTTCAGGACGCCTTCGTGCGGCTCGCCGGGCTTCGGCAGCCGCCGGACAACCCGGAGGCGTGGCTGTTCCGCGTCGTGAGGAATCGGGCCTTGGACCTGCGCAAGACGGACGCCCGCCGCAAGCGCCGGGAGGAGACGCACCGCCCGGCCGCGTGGTTTGTCGAGCCGGCCGTGGACGGGTTGGACGCCGAAGTCGCCGTCGCCGCGCTGCAACGGCTTCCAGTGGCCGAGCGGGAAGTCATCATCGCCCGCCTCTGGGGCGGGCTGACGCTTGCCGAGGTCGGGGCGGCGCTGGACTGTTCCGCGGTGACGGCCCACCGCCGGTACGAGGCGGGCGTCGCCCGGCTCCGCGAACTCTTGGGGGAACCATGCCCGAACAACCCGTAGACCCAATCGCGAAGCTCGCCCGCTTTACCCCCGCCCCCGCCGGCCCAGACCGCGACGCCGTCCTGTTCGCCGCTGGCCGGGCGTCGGTTCGCCGGTCATGGCGTTGGCCCGCCGTCGCTGGGTTGTTGGCGGTCAGCCAAGCCGTCACGTTGTTCGTTTTGTGGCCGTCGGTCAGGACGGAAACGGCAACGGTCGCCGCCGTGGTGCAAGAGTCTTCGGCGACGGAGTTCGTCCCCCCGGCTTCGCCCGCGCCGGGGTCGATCATTTGGTACAGAAGTGAAGACCGTCTGCCGCCCTCGCCCGGCGTGTCGCCGGATGCGTTGGCGGTGAATGGCCCGCCGATGCTGGCGGGGAAGCGTGTGTTGGACTGAGCATCATTCACAAAACCCGTTTAGCCGCGACGCGACGCTTCGGAGTGGAGCGCGACGCTTCGGAGTGGAGCGCGAACTGGAACCCGGATCACGCTCGCCGGAATGGGGACGCTCATTTACTCGGCCGGCCCCGCGCTCCACTCCGAAGCGTCGCGTCGCGGCTAAACAATTCGTCGCGTCGCAGCTTAACGGGTTTTATCGGCGTTCATTGTTCCCAAAGGTGTCTCCCATGCGAATCTGCTTATGCGTTCTCCTCCTCGCCGCGCCGCTCTTGGCCGACGACCCGAAGCCCGCCGTCAACCGCGTGGCGTTGACCGTCACCCCGGCGGCGGCCCCGGTCCCGGCGCTGAAGGTCATGTTTCAGCCGTCGCTGAAGGACACGATTCCCGGCAACCCCGTGCTGGGGTACTTGAAGTGCTTCATGGAGCAAGACGCCCTGTACGCCAACAAGGACGTGGACGAGGAGCGCGAAAAGTTGCTGACGATGCCGTTCGCGGACCTCAAGACGGCGACGCTGAAATATTCCCTGCCGCTCACGAACTACGGCGGCGGTTCCTCCAAATACGCCCGGCGGGCGACGCGCATGGAGACGCCGGACTGGAACATCGTCGGCGAGATGCAGGAGAGCGGGTATTACACGCTGTTGCCGGAAATCCAGAAGCTGCGGACGCTCGCTCGGGTCGTCGCCCTGAAATCTCGGGGCGAAATCTCGGAAGGCCAGTTCGACGAGGCCGCGACGGACATCACGGTATTGTTCACGCTCGCCAAGAACCTCGGCGAACACCCGACATACATCGGCACCTTGGTCGGGCTGGCCGTCGCCCACATGGGGTTGGACCGCGTCGAGGAAATGATCCAGCAGCCCAAGGGGCCGAACCTTTACTGGGCGCTGTCCACGCTGCCGCAGCCGTTGGTGCGGCAGGAGCGGGCGATGCTGGGAGACTTGGCCATGTCTGGCATTGGCCTTCCCCACCTGAATAACCCTGCGATCATCTGGGGCAACAAGGAAATCCAAGAGGCGAAAGAGTTCGCGTCCATGGTCGGCAGTTATGACCGGTACCCCCCCGAGAAGCGGGCGGAGATCGATCAGTGGCTCACGGCGCGCACAAAGGACCAAGAATGGCTCAAGCGCGCCCGCCTCGATCTCGTCACCCCCGCCCGGGCCGCCGGCCAGTTGGAAAAGTACCCGCCGGAGCAGGTGATCTTCTTGGCCGTCATGTCGCGGGCCGAGGTTCAACAACACGAGGCGCTCAAGTTCGCCGTGTTGCCGTTCCATCAAGTGGTCGATCAGGTCGCGGCGCTGGAGCCGACCCCGAAGAGCGGCCCCGAGGAGACGCTGCATCTCGCGTTCGGCTCGTGGGTGCACCGGCCGCGGGCGGCCCAAGCCAAATGCGAGCTGCGCATCGCCTTATTGCGTGGCGTGGAAGCCGTCAGGATGTACGCGGCGGCCCACGGCGGGCAACTGCCCCAAGACTTGAAGGCGACTGGGGCGCCGGTCCCGATTGACCCGGCGACGGGCGGCCCGATCCGGTACGAACTCGTCGAGGGCAAGGCCGTCATTCGCGGGACGCCGCCCAAGGGAACGGAGGCCGACAAGAACTGGAACCTCGTCTACGAGGTGACTGTCCGGAAGTGACGGCGGTTTGTGGGGTGGGCGGCGGGGAACTGGCGGTATACTAATCCCAACCGACCAAGCTTCCCCCCGCTGATGCCGGTGTGATGCGATACCGTTCGTTCCGCAATTTCGACCCGCCCGCCCTCACGGCCGTCTGGAACGAGTCGCTGACTCGCCGGGGGGCCGTCGAGATGCGCACGTCGGCCCCGTTCGAGTCCCTCGTCCTCGACAAGCCCTACTTCGACCCGCACGGCCTGCTCATCGCCGAAGACGACGACGGCAAGGTGGCCGGCTTCGTTCACGCCGGCTTTGGGCCGACGGACGACCTGTCGGCCTTGCGGCGCGACGTGGGCGCGATCGGCCTTATCGCCGTCCGGCCTGCTGATCGCCGGCAAGGCGTCGGGACGGAACTGCTGCGCCGGGCCGAGGACTACCTCCGCGGCGAAGGGGCCACCCGTGTCCACGCCGGGGGGCAGCGGCCGGCCAAGCCGTTTTACTTCGGGCTGTACGGCGGCAGCAACGGCCCCGGCTTCCTCCTGTCGGACCCGGAAGTCCACCCCTTCCTGTTGAGCCGCGGGTATTCGCTCGGCCAGAAGATGTTCGTGTTCAACAAGCGCGTCGATGAGCCGTTGACCATCGTGGACCCACGCTTCGCCACCCTCCGCAAAAAGTACGAGTGCCACGCGATCCCGGAGGCGCAACTCGGCTCATGGTGGTGGGAGTCGGTCCTCGGCCCGCTCGACCCGTCCGAGTTCCGCGTGGCCGACCGCCAGACCGGCGACACGGTTGCCAGCGCCCTGTTCTGGGAAATGAAAGACTACGGCTGGCGCTGGGGCGCCCCGGCCGCCGGCATCGTGGACGTCCAAGTCCGCGGCGAAGTCCGCCGGCAAGGCGTCGGCCGGTACATGCTCGGCCAACTCCTGCGGCACCTCGCCGACCAATACTTCGCCATCGTCGAAGTCCAAGTCCCCGAGAAGGAAGAGACCGGCATCAAAATGTTCACGGCCCTGGGCTTCACGCCGGTGGACACGGGGGTTGGGTACGTCAAAGATTTGACCGGGTGACCGGGTGACCGGGTGACAAGGTGACAAGGTGACAAAAAGGCCGCCGTCGGCGTGTCTCGGTTTTGTCACCTTGTCACCTTGTCACTTCCCGGCGTAACCTAACTCCACGTCCCTGACTCTCCTCTAGATGCGGGTTCTCCCATGATGCGCGTCGTTCGGCCGGTGTGCGTGCTGGCGGTGTTGGCGGTCGTCGCCGGGCTGCATGGCCAGGAGAAGAAGGCCGACCCGGAGACGAAGTTACCGGCCGGGGTGCGGCTGCGGCTCGGGACGGACCGCTTCCGGGAGCCGAGCTACATCAGCGCGACGGCCATGTCCCCGAACGGCCGCGAGATCGCCGTGTGCAGCGGGTCCACGTCCATCCGCTTCGTGGACGAGGAGACGGGCCGGGAACTGCGGGCCGTCACCATCAAAGAGTATTTGCGCACCAACCAACTCTTCTACACGCCCGATGGCAAGCAACTCGTGTCGGCCGGGTACAACGGCGTCCACGTGTGGGACGCGGCCGACGGCAAAGAAGTCCGCACCCTGGCGCCGGTGGACAAGGACCGGCGCGACGGCCAAATCTATTTGTCCGCGGACGGCAAGGCCGTTTCCGTGTCCACCATGTACGAGAACGCGATGGTGAAAGTGTTGCGCCTCGCGGACGGCGAGGCCCTCGGGACCATCAAGCCGGTCCACAACTCGACACTGTATTCGGCCCTGTCCCCCAACGGGGAAATGGTCGCCACGTGGGGCCAACACTACGCCCGCGGCAACCCGACCCCGGCCGACGCGGCCATGCCGCGCACCGTCCACCTGTGGGACGTGAAGACGGCCAAGCAGACGGCCGCCTTGGAAGCCGACTCCGCCACCGTCACGGCCGTCAAGTTCTCCCCGGACGGCAAACAAGTGGCGACGGTCGGCTTCGGCATCATCCAACTTTGGGAGACGGCCACCGGCAAGACCATCCGGCGGTTCGCGGGCCGTGGCTCCTCGACGGCGGCGAACGTCGCCTTCTCCCCGGACGGCAAGACCCTCTCCGTTTCAGGCGGCTTGGGCAGCGTGCAGTCGTGGGACGTGACCACCGGCAAGCGCGTCGGCCAGTGCGAGGGGCCGACGAACGCCGTCGTGAACCTGCACTACCGGCCCGATGGCCAATTGCTGGCGTGGGGCGTGAACACGAACACGCTGGCCCTGTGGGAGGCCCCGTCCGGCAAGCAGATCACCCCGCCCGGCGGGCATTACGCCCCGGTGACGACGATGCAGTTCACCCCGGACAACAAGCACCTGTTGAGCTGCGGGCAGGACGGCCGCATGATCCGCTGGGAGGCCGACACCGGCAAGGAACTGGAGCCGGCCGAGCCGCGGCCGGAGACCGTCGCCAAGCGGCGCATGTTCGGCTACCCGCGGTCAACGATCGCCCCGGCCGTGTTCTCCCCGGACGGCAAATACTTCGTCGGCACCAGTTCCGACGGCGGCGGCACGGGCGTGTGGGACGCGGCCGCGAACCAAGAGTTGTTTGCCCTCGCCGGCGGGCAGGGCTACGTGGACCGCACCGGCGTGATCGCCTTCTCGCCGGACTCCAAGAAGCTCGTGGCCATCAACCGCTACAACGGCCGCGAAGTCCCGATGCCCATTCCCGTGTGGGACGTGGACACCAGCCTGCCGCTCCCGCCCCTCAAGGGCCAGAAGGGGGACTTCACGTCGGCCGCCTTCTCCACGGACGGCGCCATCTTGGTGACGTGCAGTTACGCCTACGCCCCGCAGGGGGGGCAAATCGCCGAGGCGTGGGCGTGGGACATCGCCACCGGCAAGACGCTGTCGAAGTTGCAACTGCCGAACATGCAGCTCACGAACGTCGCGTTCCTCGACCACCGCCTGTACGTCGCCCACACCGGCGCCGGGCAGGGCCAAAAGATCTACGACGCCCTCACCGGCCAAGAGGCCCGCGCCTTGGAGGGCACGGGCATCCCACAAGCCTTGTGCATGACCCTCTCCCCGGACCGCCGGCTGATCGGCATGGGGATCGTCGGCAACGACCAGTACGGCCCCAACGGCCAAATTATCCGCATGGAGCGGCGAGTGGTCGTGTGGGAAGCCGCCAGCGGGGCCATCCGGCACGACTTCAAAATCACCGGGCCGAACGTGATGGCCTTGGCCTTCTCCCGCGACGGCAAGACGCTGGCCGTCGCCCTCAGCGACACGACCATTCTGCTGTTCGACCTGTTGACCGCCAGCGGTCCGCAAAAGGCCATCGACTTGCCGGACTTGTGGAAATCGCTGGACGACCCGTCGGGCCGGCCGGCGTTCGCCGCCATGGAGAAACTGATGGCCAGCCCGGCCGAGGCGGTGGCCTTCCTCAAGACGAACCTGAAGCCCGCCACGGGGGCGAAGCCGGACCCGGCGAAGCTCGCCAAGCTGATCGGCGACCTCGACTCGCCGCGCTACGTCGTCCGCGAGACGGCCATGAAGGAACTGGAAAAGATCGGCGCGCAGGCCCGCGACGCCGTCCGCGAGGCGTTGGAGAAGAAGACCCTCTCCCCCGAGATGCGCGAGCGGCTGGAGAAGCTGACGGACAAGACCAACAAGCCGGACACCGGCACGGAGTTCGTCCGGCCGCTGCGGGCCATCGAAGTGTTGGAGCGCATCAACTCCGCCGACGCCCGCGCCCACCTGGAAGCCCTCGCCGCCGGCGGCGACGCCCCGCCGACGCGGGCCGCCAAGGACGCGGTTCAACGGTTGGGAGTGCGGTGATACCGTCCGCGGCTTTTATTTCACGCGCCGCCCTGTGTCGGCGCGGTAGCGAGGCAACGACAGCACCGCCACCGTGGGCACTGAAAGGTATTGACTGCTCAACACGATGAAACGGTCGGCCGCCTGACTCCAGTGGATGAACGTGTATTTGCCATCGTCGAAGAGTTCCGGCTCGATGTGGATGAACGTGCCAGCGGCCGGGGAATACAACTTGCCGACATCCCCGTCCTTGTTCTTTCCTTCTTGCAACAAGACGCCGCCCGCCGGGCCGGGGCGCACGAACATGATGTTCGTCCACCGCGCGGCGTGTGGAATTGGTTTCCCGCCACGGTGAGCCTCAAACAACCTGCGGTCATCCAAGTAAAAGAAGCCGTCTTCGCCGCAAGGCACGCTGGTCCAGTCGTCGGAATACCCGTGGTGGCCTAACGGAAATGTTTTGACGAAGCTCTTGCCGCGCAACTCGTAGCCGTCTTGATCCCATAACAGAACTTCTCCCCTGTCGGCCAGGCGCACGGCCCCCCTGACCGGGTCGATAATAAAGTGAGGAAGGCAAGACTGTCGGGCGACGGCGGGCGGCAGGCCGGGAACGGGCTTCCATGCGCGGCCGTCTTGCCAAACTGGCGACGGCAACACATCGCCGGCCTTCGCGGCGTGGTGCGGTCTTCGGTATAACACTCCGCGGTCTCCGACGAAGACGCCCACGCTGATTCCCGCCTCGATTCCGTCGACAATGACCGGGAGTCGTTCCGTCGGCGGCTTGGCCAAGTCACCGAAGACTCGCGGGCCAAATGTACGCGTGGCTGCTTTGGGGTCCGTCGCGGACAACAGCAGCCAGCGGCCATCTTTGGAAAGGGACGAGTAAGGGGCGAACTCGGGCAACCGATGCATATGCTTCGGCGGCCAGACGGAAAGATCGTTGAAATTCGTCTCGAACGGCGAATCGTGCGTCGTCACGAACCAATCGTCTCGAAGGTGACTCCAGAGGGAATTCCAATTCCCGCTTGCCGGAGCCTTTTCTACTTGCCCGCCCGGGGTGGTCGCCTCGTTTTGTAAGTACCCGGCCATCATTAGCGTGGGGTCGCCGGGGTATTCGTCCGCCATCGGGACCGCCAAGTCTGTCGCTTCCCAGTAGGCAAGCCCTTGGTCGGCGGCGGCCCGCAGAATGCCCAGCAAACCTTTGAACTGGCGGCGGTCCCCCTTGGCAAACTTGGCGACCTTCTTCTCGGCCCACGCGAGCACGGCCGGGACGTGGTCGGCGGGGATGTACACGCCGGTGGAATAATTACCGTCGAACCACGTCGGGAAGCGGCCGCTTAAAAGTGGGTGAGCCGCGACGACCTCCGAGAAAAGCAGCTCAGGCGAAAAGGCGAACTTCGTGGGGTACTCGACGGCGATGTCTTTTTCTTGGTCGGCCCACAGCGAGAGGGCAAAGCCGCGCTCATACTGGTGCGGCAGTGAACAAGCGCTAAACGTGACCGCGAGTCGGCAGACGAGTGCGGCGGCCTCATCTGGGTCACGGCCGGCGAGGCCCTTGCGAACCTCTCCCCACAACTTGGCCGCGTTCTTGAGGACACGGTCGAGGGCCGTCTTGGATTTGGACAGCCCGAGCAACTTGGGGACGAATACGTCTCGGATGGCTTTTTCATCGACCAAGTGCAGCGTGCAGTCATAACCCATCGATTCTCCTCCGCTTGGCGCACGAAAAAACCCCATCGCACGTCGGATTGCTCCTCGGTGCAACGGGGCCGGAACAGAGAAGAGGCCGGATGAATGGGTGAGAATTTACCCCACCTCGCCAATTGTGTCAATCATCATTTTGCAAAAATTACCAAGCCTGCCTTGGCGGGCGCTCCCACGTTGACTGGGCGAGTTAAGAGCGCCACGCTCACGTCTTTTCGCCCCGCCTCAGAGAAAAATGGTTCCGCACCGTTCGGCCGCGACGCGACACTTCAACCCTATCCCGGCTTCCGCCGGCCGGCCGGGTCCAGCAGCCGGAAGGACTCGAAGAAGCGGGCGGCCGTGTCCTCCGGGACGGTGACGCCGGCCGGGGCGCTGATTGTGACCTCGTAGAGCCAGCCTTGGACGGCGTACAGGCGAGTGCGGGCGGTCCGCTTCTCCGTCCCCGAAATCTCGGCGGCGGTGAACGCGACGCCGGGGTGGGCGCCGAGCGTGATCGGCGCCGTCTCCGTGTTTCCAAACCGGCGGCGGGCGACGGGGCCGTCCAACAGCGCTTTGCCGACGGCGTCGCCGCGCGGCCGCAAGGCGGTGACGGCGAAGCGGGCCTTGGTCGCCGGGTCAGTCGCGGTGACGGCCCACGCGGCCGACTCGTCCGGCGTCGTGTGCGGGGCGGCCGTCGGGCCACTCGGCCACTCGGCCGCGAAGTTCCAGTCGCGGGAGGCGTAGTGCGTCCGCCCGCCGGGCCGGTCGGTGAGCAACCCGCCCTCGGGAACGGCGGGGTCCGTCACCAACTGGAACGAGCCGTACAGTTGCAAGACCGTGCTCCACGGCAGGTCCGTCATCGGGTCGGCCACGATGCTGAGTTGGAGGATCCGGTCGCCCACGGCGAAGACACGCGACCGCACCATCTTGGCCCGGCCGTCGGGCGTGACGGCCGCGCCGAACTCGATGCCGGGGTGTGTGCCGTGCTTGATTGGCCGAATTGCCCGGGCGTTCTTGGCCAGTTCGCGGACGCCGACCTCTTCCAGCAAGTCACTTTCCGTCCGCGGAGGCAACGGGTATGCGGTCGAGCGGACCGTAAATTCCGTCCCCAGCTCGTCCACGGCCCGCGACACCACCTCGGGGCCGGCGCGCAACTCCGTCGCCCGTCCCGGGTGCGCGACGGAGTAGTTCCCCGCGATGGACCAACTCTCTCGCCAGACGGGCAACGGGTCGTGGACGATGACGGCACCCGGCGCACTGAGTAGGCGAAACGAGTTCAGGAACTGGTCGGCCGCAGCCGTGGGGAACTTCTCGCCGGGGTCGGTAATGACACTGATTTGGTACACCCGCCGGCCCGCCGCCACGACGCGGGACCGGACGGTTTTCTTCTGGCCGGTCAGCGTGGCGGCGGCGGTGAACTCGACGCCGGGGTGGCCGCCGAGGGTGAAGTCGGTCCGCGTCAACGCCAAGCGCGACCGATAATTGACGCCGCTCCACTGGAGCAACTCGTCCTCGGTCCGGTCGCCCGCGTACGCCTCGTGTTGGACTTCCAACAGCGTCCCGTTTTGCACGGCCAAGCGGACACGCCCGGCGTCGCGGCCCGCGGCCGGCGCGTCCACGATCGGCTCCGCCGGCCAGACCGGGAACGCGACGCGGAACCCGGCCTTGTCGTCCGTGTGCGTCGCCCAAACCGACCCGTCGGTCGGCCCTTTGGGCGGGGTGAGCTTCTTCGGCTCCGTGACGGCCGACGGTTCCGGCAAGCGCTCGCGCACGTCGTCCGGCGTGGGGGCCTCGGCGAGCTTGGCCGGCAAGCGGTCCCTGGGAAACTCGTCGTGGCCCCACGGCGCCACATACCCGCCGGCCACGACGCCGCCGAGGAACACCAACACGCCCGCGATGACGAGCACGTCTTGCCAACCTTTTCCCGTCCGCCGGGCGGCCTTGGCCTGGATGGCGGCGGCCAACGGCAACAACCCGTCGTCGCGGCCCCCGAGCGTCGCGTCGCACTCGGCGCACCGCTCCGGGTGCGCGGGGGCCGCCGGGGACCAGTTCCCCGCCCCGCAGGCCGGACAGTGGGAGTGAAGCCACATGAAAGCGCATTCCACCGCGCGGGCGGTCAATTCTTCGCTTTCGGCTCGGAGGACTTGCTCGTCGGCTCGTCCGTCAGGCGGAACGAGTCGAAGAAGCGGGCCACGCGGTCCGCCGGGATCGACGCGCCGGCGTCGGCGGTGACGGTCAGTTGATACCAGCGGTCATTCACGGCAAAAATCCGGCCGCGGACCGCCCGGGATTGGCCGCCGGTCGCGGACGACGCCGTGAAGTCCACGCCGGGGTGGGAGCCGAGCGTCAAACTCTTTTTGCCGACGGTATTCCGGGCGAGGCCGCGGTCCGCCGACGCGGTCAACAGCGCGGCCTCATCGGGGTAGTTGGCGTTCACGGCCCAGCGCACGGCGTACTCGGCGCCCGATGCGTCGTAGGCCCGCCCGACGGACCCGGTGCCGGCGTCCTTGCCTTTGGCGAAGGATTTCGTGGCCTCCTCCGTCATTTTGCCCGGGAAGTCCGCCGAATACTTCCCGTCCGGAGAGGCGTATTTCGCCCACGCCGGCGGGGCTTCCCTGTACGGCGCGAAGTCGGCCTTTTCCGTCGGCGCGGAGAACGTTGCGTCCGGCTCGTCGAGCAGCCGGAACGAATCGAAAAAGCGGGCGACCGCCGCCGCGGCGGCCGGCTTGTCCTTGGGGGCCGTTACCGAAAGGTGGTACACGCGGTCCCCAGCGGCGAGGACGCGGGTCCGCGTCGTCCGCGGCTCGCCCTTGGCCGACGCCTCCACGACCACGTCGACGCCGGGGTGCTTGCCGAGCGTGACGCCCAATTTCGGCGCCTGACCGGGCAAAGAGCCGACGGCCCACGCGAGCAGTTCGGCCTCGGACCCCTTGCCGGGCCGGACTTCGTACCGGACGGCGTACACCGTCCCCGTGCCGTCGGCGAGCGAGGCCGCGCCGCTCTCCCCGGCGCCCTTTCCGGACATGGACGTCACGCGCGGGGTGCCCGGGAAGTCCGCGGTGAAGTTGGCCGGCGCCCGCTTGTAGGGTCGGAAAGTCAACTCCTCGACGGTCGGGTTTTTGAACCCGTCGATTTCAGCCCGCAGGAGGGCGGCGTTGCCGAGGATTTGGCCGCCACTCAGCGCATTGTCCCGCTGCGTCGGCTTCATCATCTCAAGTTGGTCGTCCGCCAGCCGGACGAATTCCACGTCCTGGCTTTCCTCCCACGTAAGCTTGGCGAGCCGGTCGAGGCGCGACAGCATTGCCCGGCGGCCGGCCCGGCCGTCCGTCGAGGCCGCCACCGTGACGCGGCCGTCCGCGTCGATGTCGTAGTCCCGCGCCACCCGCGCGCCGTCCTGGCCCCAGAGGGCGATGCGCCACTTCCCCGCGTACAAGGTGAACTGCTTGGCGGGCCGGTCGGCCGCCTCCACGGCCGCCCGCGCCGCCGAATAGCGGGCGGCCGCCTCCTTTTTTTCGTCGGCCGACAGCAGCGGATACGCCTCCCGGTACCAGTGCGCCGCGCGGCGGGCCGCTTGAACTTTCTGGTCGCCGGCGGCCGCTTTCATTAGGTCATGCCAGTCGTCCGCCAAGCGCATCGCCCCGAACGCGCCGCCCGGCGGGGGCGTCTCGCGGCGGGTCAGCGCCGCGATGTCGTCTGCAACGTCAACGACCTTCGGCTTGCCGGCCTTCGGGACGTCGTCCGGCCCCGGAATGTTGAACTGCTTGGCGACCGCGTCCTGTTCGGCCTTGACGGCCTGCCGGACCCGTTGGGCCACATAATACACGCCCGTCGAAACCCCGCCGCAGAGGAGCAGGAACACCGCCCCGACAATGAGCAGGATCTTGCCGGCCGACCCGCTTCCGGCCTGGGCGGCCACCCGTTGCCGGGCGGCGGGGGGTGACGGCGGCGGGCCGGCCGACTTGGCCAGCGGCGCGCGGCATGACACACACCGCGCCACGGCGCCGGGGGCGGCCGGGAATTCATTGTTCGCCCCGCACGCGGGACACTTCATGGGAATGGACACGTCGCGATCCTCCGACGGGAGTTGGGAGTTGGATGATTAGCGTACGGCCGCCGGCCCGGACGGAAAAGACAGGCAAAAAAACTGTCACCGCCCGCTTCGCTTCGTCAAATACTCCGCCAGCGCCAGGCCCAAGTCCCGGTCCGTTCTTAACTCCACATAATCCATCTGGTGCAAGCGGCAGGCGGTCTGCACTTCCGTGCGGAAGGCGTTGAACTCGGCCAAGTACCCCTCGCGCACGCCCAACGGGTCGGTCAGGAGGTCGGGAAGTTGTTCCAAGCCGTGGAAGAGCGTCGATTGCCGGAACGGGAAGTTGATCTCGGCCCCGTCGAGGACGTGGAAGACCACGACTTCGTGCCGCTGGTACTTCAAGTGCTTCAGCCCTTCGATGAGCGCGGCCGTGTCGTCGAACAGGTCGCTGAACACGGCCACGACGCCGCGGCGGTTGAACCGCTCGGCCGCCTCGTGAAGCACGGCCCCGATATCCGACTTCTCCGCGGTCGGCCCCGCCGCGAGAATCCGCAGGATGTCTTGCACTTGCGACGCTTGGCCGGACGGCTTGAGGAATTGCCGGATGGCCGAGTCGAAGACGCCGAGGCCGACGCTGTCCGTCTGGCGGGTGACGAGGAAGCCGAGGGCCGCCGCCGCCGTCGCCGCGAGGTCGTGCTTGGTCAGTTCGCCGGACCCGTAGCGCATCGAGTCCGAGGCGTCCACCAGGAGCCAGCAGACTAAGTTCGTTTCGAGTTCGTACTGCTTGAGGTACAGTCGTTCCTTGCGGCCGTAGACTTTCCAGTCGATGTGGCGGATGTCGTCCCCCGGCACATACTCCCGGTGCTGGGCGAACTCGACGGCAAACCCGTGCTGCTTGCTGCGGTGCCCGCCGCTGAGGACGCCCTCGATGGCCCGCCGGGCGCGGAGTTCCAGCGTGCGGATGCGGGACAGCACTTCGGGGTCAAGTTCAGCCATCTGGTTGATTTACAAAGTACCAATGACCAATGACCAATGACCAATGACAACCCAGTGACAACCTAACGCGGGTTTGAATTGGTCATTGGTCATTCGACTTGGGACTTGTTCCCCCCCGCCGAAGCCAAGTACAATACGCGAACCTTCGGGACTAGAAGACCTCTCGTCTCCGGTTGACCCCGCCGACCCGCCGCATGAGGGAGTTTGCCGCCATGTCGTGCCCGTTCCCGGGAATGGACCCGTACCTCGAAGACCCCCGCCTCTGGGGGGCGTTCCACCACCAGTTGATCGCCAGCCTGTACCAGATTCTGCTGCCCGGCCTCGTGGACCGCTACCGGGCCAGAGTCCAGCAGCGCTGCTACGTCACAGAGGAGCCGCTGTTCACGTCCGTGATCCGGCAGGACCGGCAGGAAGAGTTCATCGAGATTCGCCAACGCACCGACGGCAAACTGGTGACACTGATCGACGTGGCCTCCCCGGCCAACAAGGTACTGCCGCAGGGCCGGGCCGCGTATTTGGAGACGCGGCGCGTGGCCCGGGCCGCGAACGCGGGCCTCGTTGAAATCGACTTGGTCCTGCAAGGAACCCCGCTGCTGGACTACAGCCGGGACGGCCTGCCCGAGTGGGATTACGCCGTCACGGTGACGCGGGCCCCAAGCCCCGACCGCTTCGAGATTTACACGGCGACGCTGGCGAAGCGGCTCCCCCGCTTCAAGGTCCCGTTGGCCCCGGACGACCGGGACACCGTACTGGACCTGCAAGCCGCCTTCCTGCGGACCTACGACCAAGGCAACTTCGCCGCCCAGATTGACTACCGCCAGGAGCCGGACGTACGATTGAAGCCGACGGATCAGCAGTGGATGCATGCGTGGTTGAAGCAGACGAAGGTGCGGGACTGAGGCGACGACTGTTTAGCCGCGACGCGACGCTTTGGGAGTGGAGCGCGGCTTTCGTTCCCGTTTGAGCGGACGCAAATGAAGATTGCCCAAAGTGGCCGGAATTCGGCCAATCGGTCGCGCGCACTGGCAGACCTTCACAATTGCGTCACTTCTGCGTGCGGGCCTCTTCGCGGGCAATCAAATCCTGAACCACACGGGCAAAGCGCGCCCCTTCCTCCGGGTAGCGTACTCGCAATTCTGCCGCGGCTGCCGCCCAAGTGAGGAATGACAGGCCGGCAACTTTGGCCTGTTCGATGACGAAGCTCGCCTCCTCTTCGTCGTCCATCATCGACAGCCCCACGATCATTTTGCGACATAGAGAATCGCCACTGATGACGGCATCAACGTCGGCATCCGTCGCGTCGAGTCGCCACGACACAATCGACGTGCCGACCGTCAGGTAAAGCTGACGCGGCTTCACGGGCGTGCGGCGAAACCAGTTCATAACTCGCTCCGAAGTGGTTTACTTCGGCCCCCACCCGGCCGCCTTAGAAACGATCTTCCCGCCCACCACCGTCAACAGCACCTTCGTGTCGCGCAGGTCGTCGGCCGGGCACGTCATCACGTCGCGGTCGGTGATAATGAGGTCGGCGTACTTGCCGATTTCGAGGCTGCCCTTGTCGTTCTCCTCGTGGTGCAGGTAGGCGTTGTTGATCGTGTACAGACGGAGGGCCTGTTCGCGGGTGAGCGCCTCGTTGGGTTGGTGGACGCCGGCCCGTTCCGTCTTCCGAGTCACGGCGGTCCAGATGCCGAGCCACGGACTCCACGGGTTGGTCGATTGGAACGGGTCGAAGCGCAGCATGTGGTCGCTGCCGCCGCCGATGGTCGTGTACTCCAGCCACGACTTGTACGGCTGGAACCAGCGCATGCGGGCCTCGGGCAGAATCTTCATCAGCGTGGCCCCGTCCTTGTACAGCCACGCGGGCTGTACGTCGGCGCACACGCCGAGCTTTTGACAGCGTTCCAAGTTCATCTTGGACGGGAAGTTCGCGTGCGTGATGCAGAACCGCATGTCCTTGATCGGCGTCGTCTCGTTCACGGCCTGGTAGGCGTCAAGCAAGATGTCCATGCCCCGCTCGCCGGCGCAGTGGGCCGTCACTTGCCACTTTCGCTTCGCCGCCTCGGCGACGACCATTTGCAGTTGGTCCAGCTTCACGAAGAGCAGGCCGCGGTAGTCGTCCCGCGTGACTTGGTACGTGTCGCCGCGCGGCCACGGCTCGCGCATGAAGGCGGTGCCGTTCAACATGCCGCCGTCAAGGAACATCTTGATCGGCCCGACGCGAATCCACTCGTCCCCCGCCCCGGTGGGGCCGCCGCGGCCGTCCTTGCCGTTCAAGTCGTCCAGCCGCTTGCCGACTTCTTCCCGGCTTCCCCCCGGGCCGAATGACCTCGCCACATTCACGCGCAGCGTCAGTTGGTCGGCTTTCTTCAAGGCGAGGTACACGTCCAAGTCGGACCGGCCGGCGTTGCGGTCGGAGACGCTCGTCAGCCCTTCCGCGTTGTACTTGGCGAACAGCTTCCGCACGGCCGCCAGGCGTTCCTCGGCCGTCAGCGATTCGCTCTCGCCCGGCACGCCCTTCAACACGCCGTAGGCGTTCCGCAGCAGGCCAGTCGGCTCGCCGGTCTTCTCGTCCTTGACCACTTCGCCGGTACTCGGACTCGGTGTGTCTTTCGTGACGCCGGACACCTTGAGGGCCATGCTGTTCGCCACCCCCGCCGGCCCGGCGTGGTACAGGACCGGGTGATCCGGGGCGACGGCGTCCAGTTCCGCCTTGGTGGGGAAGCGGGCCTCGTCAAGCCGAGTCGGAAAGGCATAGCGAATGACGATCCACTTCCCCGCCGGGGTCGTCTTCGCCTTCTCGCGGATAAATTCCTGCACCGCGACGACGGACTTCAACACCGGCAGCGGGGCGACCGCCTCGCTCATGGCCGCGCTGACCGGGTGAACGTGACTGTCAATCAAGCCCGGCAGGACGGTCTTGCCCTTGGCGTCGATGACCGTCGTGGCCGGCCCTTGCGTCTTCAGCACGTCCGCGTCCGACCCGACGGCTACAATTTTCCCGCCGCGGACGGCCACGGCTTGGGCGGTCGAAAACTTGGCGTCCACGGTGAGGACGCAGGCGTTGTGGACGATCAAGTCCACCGGCTCGGCCGCGTGAATGGTAAAAGTGAACAGAAGCCCAAGAAGTGAAACGGCGTGACGGGTCATCGGCCACCGGGGTAACGGAGGTGAGATGAGGATCAGGATAGTGGGTTGTCGCCGCATCCGGCGCCCGCGCCGTCCCACCCCACGCACCGGCCCGTGCGCATGGACTCGGAAAAGTGCTTTCGGCACAGGGACACGTACCGCTCGTTCCCGCCCACCTCGACCTGCACGCCTTCGCGCTCCACGACGCCGGTCGCCGAGACGCGGACCACCATCGTCGCCTTCTTGCCGCAGCAGCAGATCGTCTTCAACTCCGTGAGCGAGTCGGCCCACGCCAACAGGGCGGCGCTGCCGGGGAACAGTTCGCCGCGGAAGTCCGTCCGCAGGCCGTAACACATGACCGGAATGTTCGCCTCGTCCACCACGCGGGCAATTTGGCGCACTTGGGCCGTGGAGAGGAATTGGGCCTCGTCGATCAGCACGCAGTGCGGGTTGACGGGCGGGCACAGTTCCCAAAAGTCCGTGGCCATGTCGAACCGCCGGGCGTCGGCCCCGAAACCAATGCGAGACGCAATGCGGCCGCCGGCCCGGTCGTCCAAGAGGGCGGTGAACAGCATCGTGGACATGCCGCGCTCGGCGTAGTTGTACGCCGCCTGCAACAGGGCCGTCGATTTCCCGGCGTTCATCGTCGAGTAGTAGAAGTACAGCTTCGCCATGATGACAGCGATTGTACGGCCGGCCCACGTTGTATATACCGCACGCGGCCAAGATTGATCTTGGTCGGTCGCCCAGTGTACTCCTCACGCTCCGAGCTTGTGCAAA
>JAYUGD010000064.1:0-2567 GCA_043767785.1 Zavarzinella sp.
CGGATCGACTTCCCCATCGTGCGAATCTCCCCGAGGGTCTCCATGCGCGTCGGCCTGTGTTACGAGAGCGTCATCCCGGCCCGCGGCGGGTGCGAGCACTACATCACCGACCTGTCGCGGCGGCTGGCGCGGGACGGGCACGAAGTCCACTTATTCGCCTGCCGGTGGGACGCCGCCGCATTGCCGGCCGGCACCGTTTGCCATCAACTGCCGTCGCCGGGCGGGGCGCGGTTCCTGCGGCCGTGGCGGTTCGGCCGGACATGCCTGGATGCCTTGGCCGAGAACCCGGTGGACGTGTCCGTCGGCTTTGACAAGACGTGGGGCCAAGACATCCTGTACCCGCAGGGCGGCCTGCACTCGGCCTCGCGCGACCACAATTTGAACAAGAGTCCGTCGGCCCTGTCACGCATGGCCACGCGCGCGATGCGGGTCTTCGACGCGACGACCTACTCTTACGCCCGACTCGAACGCCGGCTGTACCTCGGCCCGGACAAGCCGGTGATCCTCGTCAACAGCAAGATGGTGCAACGGCACTTCCAACACTACCTCGGCCTCGGCCCCGACCGCGTGCGCGTGCTGTACAGCGCCATCGACCCGGACCGCTTCGCCGCCGATGATCGGGCCGCCCGCCGCACCAAAGAACGCGCGGCGTGGAATGTCCCCGACAACGTCCCGGTCGGCCTGTTCGTCGCGATGAACTACCGACTCAAGGGGCTGTCGCCGCTGCTGCATTCGTTGAAGCACATCCCCTCTGATGTGCCGTTCAAGCTCGTCGTGGTGGGGAACGCCAAGTACCAAAAGTACGAGCGAATGGCCGAGTCGCTCGGCGTGCGCGACCGCGTGATCTTCCTCGGCTTCCGGGCCGACCCGAAGGAGGCGTACTTCTCCTCCGATTTTCTGATCCACCCGACGTTTTACGACCCCGGCTCGCTGGTCGCCTTGGAGGCGTTGGCCTGCGGCCTGCCCGTGGTGACGACGCGCTTCAACGGCAACAGCGAACTGCTGACCCCCGGCGAGACCGGCTTCGTGATCGACGACCCGCACGATCACCAAGCCCTCGGGAAGGCCATCGCCGAGATGGCGGACGTGGCGAAGCTGCCAGCCCGGAAAGTCGCCGCCCTCGCCGCCGGCCGGCGCTGGACGTTCGACGACCACTACCGGGCGCTGCTCGCCGTTCTCGAAGAAGTGGCGGCGAAGAACCGTCGCGCGGACGGCGTTCCGTAACATTCCTTTCGACGCCTCACGCCCAGTTCACCACCCATGACACTTGCCCTCCTCGCCTTGGCCGCCGCGTACCTCATCGGCTCGGTCCCGTTCGGCTACCTGGTCGCCCGCGCCCGCGGCGTAGACATCTTCACGGCCGGCAGCGGCAACATCGGGGCCACGAACGTCGGCCGCGTGCTGGGCCGCAAGCTCGGCGGGCTGGTGTTCGCCCTGGACTTCCTCAAGGGGGCCGTGCCCGTGTTCGTCGCCGGGCTGTTGCCGGCGGACGCGCAAGACGCCTTCGGCTTGCCGGACCTGTTGCGCGTCGGGTGCGCCGCGATGGCCTTCCTCGGCCACATGTTCCCGGTGTTCTTGCGATTCCGCGGCGGCAAGGGCGTTGCCACCGGGGCGGGAGCCGTGTTCGTCCTCGCGCCGGGGCCGGTCGCCGTCGTCATGCTGTCGTGGCTGGCGCTGGTGTCGGCCACGCGGTTGGTCTCCCTCGGGTCGATCATGGCGGTGATCGTTTTCTGCGGCATCCGGTTAGTGTCCGTGGCCGACCCGTTCGGCCGTGACCATGTGGCCATTACGATGTTCGGCCTGATCGGCAGCGCCTTGGTGATCGTCAGGCACCGGGCGAACGTCCGGCGCCTGCTGGCCGGGACCGAAAACCGCTTGGGGGAAAAACCGATGTGGGGAACCTTGGCCCGCGTGATGCACGTCCTCGCCGTCGGCCTCTGGGCCGGCGGGGCCGTGATGTTCAACTTCGTCGCCGCCCCGACGATCAACAACTCCTTCAAAGACGTGGTGGCGACGTCGCCGAACGACCGCACGGCCGGACTCGACATCGCCGCCGGCGCCACGGAGGAGCAGAAGAAAGACTTGGCCAGCGCCATGTTCGGGGCGGCCGTCGGCCCGATCTTCCCGCGGTTCTTCGCCCTGCAAGGCGTATGCGCCGTGCTGGCCCTGTTCACCGCCTTCGGCTGGCGCCGGCTCGGCCGCGTACACCAGGTGCGCTTCTTCGTGCTGATGATCGCCGCCGCAACCGTCGCCGCCGGGTGGCCGATTTCGCAAAAGGTGTCCGCCTTGCGCGTCGAACGGCTGGCTGACCCGGCGTTGCGGGCCGACTTCACGGCGTGGCACTTGGTGAGCTTGGCCCTGAGCGCGGTGACGGCGCTGCTGGCGCTCACGGCGCTGGGAATGGCGGGGAGTTTGCCGGCGAAGGGGGCCGGGCATGAACCAAAGCAATGACCGGTCGGCCAAGTACCTCATCGAGCGGCACGGCGACGCCATTCTGAAATTGGCCGCCCTCCCGGCGTTCACGTCGTGGCGGGCCGTCGCCAACGAATAAGTGGCCCCGCGCCGCA
>JAYUGD010000065.1:0-2565 GCA_043767785.1 Zavarzinella sp.
GATCAACGGGTAGATGGCAGAGCGGTCAAATGCACCAGACTGTAAATCTGGCCTCTCACGAGTACGGGGGTTCGAATCCCTCTCTACCCACTGCGGAATTGCGGACGTCGGATTTGGGAGTGCGGATTGCGGACCTCGAACGCGATTTTTCATTCCGAAATCCGACTTCCGCAATCCGCAATCGAGCGTGCGGGAGTAACTCAACGGTAGAGTACTTGCCTTCCAAGCAAGCTGTTGCGGGTTCAAATCCCGTCTCCCGTTCTCTGGGGCGAACCGAGGGGCGAAGTTCTGGGAAAGGGTTGGCGAGTCGGGTTCGGTCGATAAGGTGAGTGGGACGAGATGACGCACGCTGCCGTAGCTCAGGGGTAGAGCACTTCATTGGTAATGAAGAGGTCTTGGGTTCAATTCCCAATGGCAGCTTTTGAAGGGCGGGCCGCAAGCCCGCCCTTCGCCCCTTGATCGGGGGCCGGTTCGGTGGCGGCTTTCCGGGAATCGTACCGCCCCCAAGGGACACCTTGGCGGGCTTCGTACAATGCCCCCGGAAAGCCCCGAAGCGGCGCAATCCGGACTTCCGGCACTGGCGGATCGGGGTTTCCGGGTTCCTTTTGGCAACAACATTCCCTGTAGATTGAGGCGAGAGCGACCTCTCGGAGATCACGATGGCGAAGGAGACTTTCAACCGGACCAAGCCGCACGTCAACGTCGGCACGATCGGCCACATTGACCACGGCAAATCGACGCTCACCGCGGCGATCGTGGCCCGCCAGGGCTTCAAGAACAAGACGGCCGTGAAGAGCTACGCCGAGATCACCAAGGGCGGCACCGTCCGGGACGCGAACAAGACCGTGACGATCGCCGTGTCGCACGTCGAGTACGACTCGCCGAACCGGCACTACGCCCACATCGACTGCCCCGGCCACGCCGACTTCATCAAGAACATGATCACCGGCGCGGCCCAGATGGACGGCGCGATCCTCGTGGTCGCCGCCAACGACGGCCCGATGCCGCAGACCCGCGAACACGTGCTGCTCGCCCGCCAAGTCGGCGTGCCCCGCATGGTCGTGTACATGAACAAGTGCGACACGGTGGACGACCCCGAGTTGCTCGAACTCGTCGAACTCGAAATCCGCGAGTTGCTCACCAAGAACGACTACCCCGGCGACGAGATCCCGATCATCCGCGGCCAGTCGAAGGACGCCCTCGAAAACCCGTCGAACAACGACGGCCCGGGGTCGAAGTCGATCGACGAGCTGATCGCCGCCCTCGACAACTACATCCCGCTGCCGCCGCGCGAAGAAGACAAGCCGCTGTTGATGTCGGTCGAGGACGTGTTCTCGATCAAGGGCCGCGGCACGGTCGCCACCGGGCGCATCGAGCGGGGCACCTGCAAGGTCGGCGACGACGTGGAAATCGTCGGCCTCCGCAAGGACAAGGTCAAGACGACGATCACCGGCATCGAAATGTTCCAGAAGACCCTCGAAAGCGCCATCGCCGGCGACAACGTCGGCGTTTTGCTGCGGGGTATCGACCGGGACGGCATCGAGCGCGGCCAGGTCATCGCCAAGCCGAACTCGATCACCCCGCACCTGAAGTTCGAGGCGAACATCTACGTGCTGTCGAAGGACGAAGGCGGCCGCCACACGCCGTTCTTCTCGGGCTACAAGCCGCAGTTCTACTTCCGCACGACGGACGTGACCGGCTCGATCAAACTGCCCGCCGGCGTCGAAATGTGCATGCCCGGCGACAACGTCAAAGTCGATGTCGAGTTGATGGACGGCATGCCGGTCGCCATGGACGAAGGCCTCCGCTTCGCCATCCGCGAAGGCGGCCGGACCGTCGGCTCGGGCGTGGTGACGAAGATCACTGCCTAGTCGGCAGTGTCCTTCGTGACTGGCTGTTTGTGATTTGTGCCAAGGCCTCGGGACGATTTCGCCCTTGCGAGTTGTCCTGTCTTTCACAAATGACAAATAGCCAGTCACGTAGGACGAGTGCGTTAGGTGCGTAGCTCAACTGGTAGAGCGGCGGTCTCCAAAACCGCAGGTTGCAGGTTCAAGTCCTGCCGCACCTGTTCCCGACGGTGGCGGTTTTGGCGGAATGACGGCCTTCGAGATGTCGAGTCCCTGTGAGAGCCAGCGCGGGACGCGCTGGCTTTTGTGCGTCTGACCGCAACGAAGACTTGGACCTGGTTCGCAAAGGATTGGTCATGGCGACTGCCGTTCAAACGAAGACCCCGTCCACTCCCCCGCCCCCCCGGCCGGCCGTGGCCGCCAGTGCGCTCGTCACCGGGGCGCTCGGTGCCGCCGTGATGCTCGTCGGGATCGCGGTCGCCGCTTACGCCGTGCCGATGCTCTGGGCGCAAGCCGTCACGCCCGTGCTGGCCTCGCTCGGCGGCTTCGCGGGCGCGATTCTGCGCGTCGCCGCCCAGGTCGGGACGGTGGTCGGCTTCGCCTGGCTGGCGAGCCTGGTCATGGGCGCGAACCCGCCCAAGGGCACCCGCGGCGCGATCGGGCTGATCGTCTCGCTCGTGGTCGCCATCGCCTTCATCGTCAACGCCGTCGGCCAGAA
>JAYUGD010000066.1:0-2565 GCA_043767785.1 Zavarzinella sp.
GCCTCGACTTCTCGCAGCGACACGATTTCGCCATTCACTGTCGCCACCGGCAGGTCGGCGGCTCGCGCCGACCACGCCACCGCGAGCGCGGCCAAGGCGCCGACCATCATCTTGGACATCTTCCTGAACCCCGAGCCGGACGGCGGGCCAATCACAACAGGCGGGCATACTCGCCGCCGGCCGAACGATCAACCTCAAAAAAATTGACCGATGCCCGCATTGAGAAAGCGTCCCTGTCTGACTTTGAATTTAGTTGCGGAGTCCGATAAAATTTACCCTGCTGAAAGGATTCACACCATGCCGACCCTCTTTCCCAAACACGCCTTCGCGGGGTTTGGCCCCACCCCGTCGATCCCGATGGGGTTCGCCGCCGCCCTCGGCCGGGTGAAGTCGCGGGACGAGAAGAGACTTCGACACGGCGTCCGAGAATCCTCTCCCAAATTGCCCGGCGTGTACGGCATGCTCGGCAAGCACGGCGACCTGATCTATGTGGGAAAGGCCAAGTCGCTGCGGCACAGGCTGATGAGCTACTTCCGCGACAGCCGTGACCCCAAGGCGGGACGCATTCTGGAACACACCCACGCCTTGGTGTGGGAAACCGTGCCGGACGAGTTCGGGGCTTTGGTGCGGGAACTGGAACTGATCCGGCAGCACCGGCCGCGGTTCAACGTCCTCGGCCAGCCGGGGCACCGCCGGTACACGTATGTTTGTCTCGGCCGCGCCCCGGCCCCGTATGCGTTCGCGTCCCGGCAACCCACCGGCAAAGAGGCGGGCCTCTTCGGCCCGCTCACCAGTCACCACTTCGCCGCCGAGGCCTGCCGCCGGCTCAATGACTGGTATCGCCTCCGCGACTGTTCGCAAGCGCAGAAGATGCACTTCGCCGAGCAAAAGGAACTGTTCGCGGAAGCGCGGACGCCGGGCTGCCTGCGCTCCGAGATCGGCACCTGTTCCGCCCCGTGCGCCGGCGGCTGCCGGCGGGATCAATACGCCGGGCAGGTCCGCGCGGCGAAAGCCTTCCTCGAAGGGCGGGATCAAAAGCCGCTGACGGAACTCGCCCGCCAGATGACGCAAGCCGCCGACGAGATGCAGTACGAGCGGGCGGCCGCCCTGCGGGACAAGCTGACGACGTTGCAATGGCTGACCGACCGACTGATGTGGCTGCGCACCGCCCGCGACGAGAACACCTTCGTCTACCCGGTCGCCCCCGCTCACGGCCGTCCCGTCTGGTATCTGATCCACCGCGGCCATGTAGCGGGGACTTGCCATGCCCCAACCACTTCGGCCGAACGGCGCGGCGCCGCCCGCCTGCTGACGAAGGTGTTTGAAACGGACGCCACGCCGTACATCCCGGCGCACCAGGTCGATCACATCCTCCTAGTCTCCGCGTGGCTGCGGAAGTACCCGGACGAGCGAGCGGGCGTGATAAGCGTGGACGCGGCGAAGAAAATTTGCGGGCCTGCGCCAGCGAGAACGGCCATCGACCAATGACCGAAGACCGCCCGGCGATTATGATAACCGGATATGCTCATCCCAGACCCCTCGCTCGTGGTGTTGATCGGGCCGTCCGGCAGCGGCAAATCGACGTTCGCCCGCACCCACTTTAAGCCCACGGAAATCCTCTCCTCCGATGCGTTCCGGGCGATGGTGTCCGACGACGAGGCGGACCAGACCGCGACCAGCGCCGCCTTCGACTTGCTGTACCACGCCGCGGCCAAGCGGCTGCACCACGGCCGGCTGACGGTGATCGACGCCACCAACGTGAAGACGGACGCCCGGCGCCAAGCGATTGAGTTGGCCCGTCGGCATCATTTGCCGGCCGTGGCCGTGGTGTTTCAGTTGGACGAAGCGACCTGCCTGGAGCAGAACCTGATCCGCCCGGACCGGCAAGTGCCCGTCGAAGCGATCAAGCGGCATCTGGCGTCGCTGGACCACCTTGTCCGGCAAATTCACCACGAAGGCTTCCGGGCCGTTCATGTGTTTCACTCGGCGGCCGAGGCGCGGGCCGCTGTGGTCGAACGGCTACGGCCGTACTCTTGGATGCGTGAAACGGCCGGCCCGTTCGACATCGTCGGGGACGTTCACGGCTGCCTGCCGGACCTGCTGGAACTGTTGGCGAAACTCGGGTACGGACTGCAACAAGCAACTGATTCGGACGGCAGACCCGTTTGGGACGTGACGCCGCCGGATAACCGCCGTCTGATTTTCGTCGGCGACTTGGTGGACCGCGGGCCGGACACGCCGGGCGTGTTGCGGCTGGTACGGCGGGCGATCAAGGAGGGGAAGGCGTTCTGCGTGCGCGGCAACCACGACGAAAAGTTGCACCGCAAACTGGCCGGCCGGGATGTGAACATTTCCAGCGGCCTCGCGGACTCGCTCGAACAAATCGCCCGCGAGCCGGCGGCGTTCGCCGACGAAATGCGGGACTTCTTGGACTCACTGCCGCTGCACTTGGTATTCGACGGCGGCCAATTGGTCGTCGCCCACGCCGGCCTGAAACAAGACCTGCACGGCCGGGACTCGGACCGCGTGCGGGCCTTCAGCTTATACGGTGACACGACCGGGGAA
>JAYUGD010000067.1:0-2564 GCA_043767785.1 Zavarzinella sp.
GTGAGCAAGAGCAGCAGAAACGTGCGGCGGTCCTTCTCCTGAGCGACCGTGCTGGCCGCCGACAGGGCCGAGAAGAACAGCAACAGCGTGAGCTGGACGTAGGCCGAGACTTGGAACAGAAGCGACCCGAACCGGGCCGTCTCGCCGAGGGCGGCGTCCTTCGTGAAGCCGACGGTCGCCTGCCAGGCCGTAATGCCGATGACCCACAACAGGGCGAGCGAGGCGAGGCGGGTGGCGTGGTGGCGGTCCCGGCGCGGGACGGTCAGGAATTCCCGGTTGAAAATCGGACCCAGCACGCCCGCCCCCCACGTCTTCGGCGAAGAATACCTATGATGTACCGAACCCGCCGCGGGGCCGACAGCCCGCCGCCTTGGAATCCCGACTCCCCCCGGGCCACCGGATGAAGTTCCTGCTAATCGCCGTCCACGGCCTCAACGCCCACTGGCCCGGCCCGTACGGCAACGAGTGGGTCAACACGCCGCAACTGGACGCCTTGGCCGCCGCGTCGTTCGTCTTCGACCACCACTTCTGTACGCGGCCCACCCCCGCCGGGTTCCGGGAATCTTGGCGAACTGGCGGTCGCCAAGATTCGGACGCGCTGCGCGACTTGGCCGCAAAGAATGTTCACGCCCTCCTCTTAAACCGCGCGCCCGACTCTCCAACCGGAGAATGGGCGACCGTCATCCCGAATCAAGACGGCAAATCCCTCTGGGCCTTGGCCCGGCAAGCCGCGAAAGCCCTCGCCGACAAGCCGGACTGGTTCGCCTGCGTGGAGACGGCCCAACTGCTCCGGCCGTGGACGGTGGACGAAAAGCGCTTCGGCAAGCACACCGTGCTCTCCGAATTGGAGAGCACGGACAGCCCGCTCACCCCGTGGCCCGACCCGGTGATTGGCGAGCACAAGCTGACGGACCGCGAGTGGGAACGTCTTCGCCTGAGTTTCGCCTGTGTGATGGAAGAACTGGACCGAGACATTACGCTAATCCGCAAATCGTTCTTTCCCAATGAAGCGGAGGACGCCGTCATCGTCATCACGGGCACGCACGGCTTCCCCTTGGCCGAACATGGCCACGTCGGCCCGCACCCGGCAATGATTTTCGCGGACGAGGTCCACGTCCCGCTGATCGTCCATTCGGCCGCTTCCCGACACGGTCCGCGCCGGTGTGCGGAATTCACGACGGCCGACGACCTTCACGACGGCATCCGGCAAGCGTTCGGGTTGGGCGCCGGCCCGAGTCTGCTGAATCCCGTCGGCTTCACGGGCAGGCCGCACATTCTCGCGGAACGGCCCACGCCGGCCGGCTCGGCCCACTATTTCCGCAACCGCGAATGGAGTTACTCGCTGCCCGTCGGCTTGCCGTTCGGGGACGGGCAACTGTTCAGTCAGCCGGACGATTACTGGGAGGCGATGAACCTCGCCCACACGCAGCCGGGGCCGGTCGAGGACATCGCCAATCTGTTCAAGGAGCTGGAGCAATGAGCACGGTGCGCGACGTGGATGAAGCGACGGCCGACCCGCGGGTGCAGGCCGTCTACCGCGACATCAGGGAAACCAAAAAAATCGACCGCGTCCCCAACCTCTGGCGGGCGTTGGCCACCAACCCGGAGCACTTGGAACTGGTCTGGGGCCGGCTCAAGGCCGTCATGAAGCCGGGAAAGCTGGACATGCTGACCAAGGAAATCATCGCCTTGGCCGTGTCGGCCACAAATGGCTGCGCCTACTGCATCAACTCGCACACGGCGGCCGTGCAGAAACTCGGCTTAGATGAAGAAGGTCTCGGCGAGGTGATGGCCGTCGTCGGGATGTTCAACACCACCAACACGCTCGCGGAAGCGTACCAAGTGGAGCCGGACATTCTGCCCGAGGCCGTGCGGGAACGGCAGGCGCCGACGGGCAAATAAGTGAAACATCCGCTGGCGTTCGAGCGTCGAATCAACGACAATTCAAGACTCCTCTGGCCTGATCGGAGATGGCCAATGTTCCGCCGCTTAGTCTTCCTGACCGCTTTCTTGCCCGCCGTCCCAGCGATGAGCGCGGAGCCGGACTTTACGAGGGACATCGCCCCACTCCTGAAATCGGCCTGCGTCTCCTGTCACGGCCCGCTAAAGCAGAAGGGCAACCTCCGTCTGGACGTGGCCGCCCCAAACTTCGCCGCCGGAGAATCGGGGGCAGCCATCAAGCCCGGCGATGCGGCGAAAAGCGGTCTGATTCAGCGAGTCATGAGCACGAACGCGGACGAACGCATGCCGCCGGAAGGCCCGGCCCTCAAACCCGAACAAATCGAACTGTTGAAGGCGTGGGTCGCCGCCGGCGCCAAGCGGCCTGAAGTCGCCCAGGCCGAGGACCGCACCAAGTGGTGGTCGTTCCAGCCGATCACCAACCCGGCCCCGCCGACCCTTCCCGTCGCGGAACGCCGCTGGGCCGGCCACCCGATTGACCGCTTCGTGCGGGCGAAACAACTGGAACAAAAGCTGAAACCCGCCGCCGCGGCCGACCGCCGCACGCTGATTCGCCGACTGAGTTTCGACGTGCTCGGGCTTCCCCCGTCGCCGGAAGAAGTGGA
>JAYUGD010000068.1:0-7220 GCA_043767785.1 Zavarzinella sp.
GCAGCGAGGCCGCGTGCGATCTGCTGCGCGTAGTCGAGCGCCTTGCGCGGTGGAATCGCCGAGGCATCGAGGCGCTCGCGCAGCGACTCGCCCTCGAGCAGCTCCATCACGCAGTACGCGACACCGCCTTCGCGTCCGAAGTCGTGGATCGCGAGAATGTTCGGGTGAGAGAGGGCGGCCACGGCCTGGGCCTCGCGCTCGAAGCGCGCCAGCGCCTCGGCGCTGCCGGCAGTGAGCTCGGGCAGGACCTTGACGGCCACCTCGCGCCCGAGCCGCGTATCCCGCGCCCGGTACACCTCCCCCATCCCGCCTGCGCCGAGCGGCGACAGGATCTCGTAGGGACCGAGGCGGGTGCCCGGCGAAAGTGCCATGAAGACTGTCGGGATTCTATCCGCTCACCCGGAGTGTCGGCGGGTCTGCGGGAGCGACGCACGGGAGAGGGTTGGGGTGAGAGGGCCATTATTGTTTTTGACTGCCCTTGTTTCGGCTCTTTTTTTCTCAGTTTCGTCAGTCTCCGCCCAAGGCCCAATCTACAAGGCCGGCGTGGCGAAGAAGGTCATCACGCCAGACGGCCCATTGTGGATGGCGGGGTACGGCTCCCGCAACAAGCCGTGCGTCGAGAAGGAGCACGACTTGTGGATCAAGGCGCTCGCGCTGGAGGATTCCACGGGGCACAAGTGCGTGATTCTCACCAGCGACTTGTGCGGCATCCCGCGCAGTCTGTCCGAGCCGGTGTGCCGGGACGTGATGAAGGCCACCGGGTTGAAGCGGGCCGACATTCTGCTGACGTGCTCGCACACGCACTGCGGGCCGGTCGTGTACGGCAACCTGATGGACATGTACCCGATGACCGCGGCGCAGGCCGAGGACGTGCGCACGTACACGGAGAAGCTGGCCGCCGGGATGACCGAAATCATTGTCGCCGCCGTCAAAGACTTGAAGCCGGCCTATGTGTCCGTCGGCGAAGGCACGGCCCGCTTCGCCGTCAACCGCCGGGAGGTCACGCCGACGGGCATCACCAACGGCAACAACCCCGGCGGGCCGGTCGATCACTCGGTGCCGATTCTGAAAGTCACGGACACCGACGGCAAGGTGACGGCCCTGCTGTTCGGCTACGCCTGCCACAACACCACCATGAGCTACTACAAGTGGAGCGGCGACTACGCCGGCTTTGCCCAAATCGAAATCGAGAAGGCGTTCCCCGGCTGCACCGCCCTGTTCTGGATCGGCTGCGGGGCCGACGCCAACCCGCTGCCGCGGTCGAAGATCGAACTGTGCGAGAAGTACGGCAAGGAACTCGCGGCCGCCGTCAAAGACGCCGCATCCGGCCGCCACATGCAGCAACTCTCCGCCCAGCTCGCGACCCAATACGCCGAGGTCACGCTGCCGCTGGACAAGATCCCCGGCAAGGAGACGTGGGAGGCCGAAGTGGGCAGCAAGTCGGTCGCCAACGCGAAGCGGGCCGAGAAGATGCTCGGCCTCTTGAAGAGCGGCAAGTCGATCCCGGCCGAGTACACGCACTACCCGGTGCAGGTCTGGAAGTTCGGGGACCAACTGACGTGGGCGGCCCTCGGCGGCGAAGTGGTGATCGACTACAACCGCCGGCTCAAGAAGGAACTCGGCGCCAAGGGCCTGACGTGGGTCGCCGGCTACAGCAACGACGTGGTGGCCTACATCCCCTCCGAGCGCGTGCTGAAAGAGGGGGGCTACGAGGCCGACGCCTCGCAGGTGTACTACGGCCTCCCCGCAAAGTGGGCGCCGGGACTGGAGGACATCATCGTGAAGAAGACGCGGGAACTGGCGAAGTGACGTGACGGAGTGAATCCACTATTCGAAATTTCCCCGGTTTGCGTGTCCGCACGGGCCACGGCTTCCGCATGACCCGGCGACGAACTTGTTTCTCTCCAGGAGTTGACGCCATGACTCGTGCGTTATTCGGCCTGTTGGCGCTGGTCGCCGCCACGCCCGTTTGCGGGGCCAAGGCCGCGGACGCCCCGCGCTACCCGCTGGCCGTACCCCCGTTGGAAATCATCGACCGGATGAAGGAACTCCCCTTCGTCGCGGCCCCGAAACTGCCGGCCGACGAGCGGGCGTTCCTCGACCGGATTTGGAAACTCCAGGCCGGTCAGGCGAAGTCCCCGGCCGTGGCCGACGCCACGCTGCTGGACGCCATGTTGTTCGCCTCCGGGGCCACCGGGGAAGAAACCCTTAAGAAGTACCGCGACCAGTTCGCCAAGCTCGTCGCGTCGGCCAAGGCGGCCGTGGCCGACGCGACGACCGACCGCGAACGCGGGGACAAGTTGCTCGTCTTCTTGCACAAGGGGGTGATGGCCAAGGGGTACGAGACGCACCAAAGCTCCGTCACCGCCGTCTTCGACACCGGCACGTTCAACTGCGTGTCTTCGACGGCCGTGTACTATCTGGTCGGCAAAAAACTGGGGCTGACGCTCACGCCCATCTCCATCCCCGGCGGCAGTTTTCTGGCCGGGCACGCCACCGTGGACCTGGTTGACGGCGGCAAGCGCGTGCAAGTGGAGGCCACCAACGCGGACGGGTTCGACTGGGAAGCCAAGTTGAGCAAGCCCGGCACGTTCACCATCGGCGTGACGCCCGACCGCAAGGCCGGCCACGACGTGGACGGCTTGGGCGTCGCCGCCATGATTTACTCCAATCGCGGCACCGGGACGAAAGACGACGCCGACCCCTTGGCGGGCGTGCGGCACTGCGCCGCCGGCTTGGTTCTCGACCCGGCCGACGCCTCGACGCTGAACAACCTGATGGCCGGGTTCGTCAACGGCGGGCCGAAACTGGCGGCCAAGGGCAAGCACGAGGAGGCCGTCCAATTGATCGCCTTCGGCCTGTCGATTTCCCCGGCGGCGCGCGACCTCGTCCACAACCGCGATGTCGTCTGGGCGGAGTACGTCAAGGCGCTGCTGGCCGCCGGCAAAGACCGGGAGGCGGTCGCCGTCATCCGCCGCGGGGCTAAGGTCATGCCGGACGACCGGGACTTCCAGAACCCCGCCCGGTGGTTCGGCCGGGCGGGGGACAAGGTTATTGATGCCACGGGGTGGGAAGACGGGTTGAAGCTGGCGGCGCGGGGAGAGAAAGTCCTCACGGACAAAGAAGAACTGGCCGCCCTGCACGGTTGGCGGGGCGAAACGTTCCGCCGTTGGTCAAGCCGCCTGCTGGACGCCGGGGACGCGGCCGGCTCGATGAAGGTGCTGGCCCGCGCGTGGGCGGTCGACCCGACGGACAAGGAAGTCGCGGACGCCGTCGGCTACCACACGCAGGAGGCCCTGATCATCATCCGCAAGAAGGACGGCGTCCCCGCGGCGCTGGCCCACTACAAAGCGCTGCAAGAGGCGTTCCCGACGGTCGCCGCCGTCGCCGACCTCGGCCACAGCCACGCGGGCCGCGCCGTCAAGGAGTTGACCGGGGCCGGCCAATTTCCCGAAGCGCTGGCCCGCGTGAAGGAACTGGCCCCGCTGTGGGGCAAGCCGGACCGGCAGGCGAAGGCGACCGCCAACGTGTACGACGCGTGGGCGTGGACCTTCGTGGAGAAGAAGGAGTGGGTTAAGGCCCTCGACAAGTACAAAGAAGGGTCGGCCGCGTGCCCCGGCCAAGACTGGCTCGCCGGCAACGCCGTCGCCGTCGTGGACCGCTGGGCCGACCCCGCCATCGACGCGAAGAATTGGGACGCGGCCATCCGCATCTACAAGGTGGGCGAAACCTATCACCCCAAGAACGGCCACCTCGAACACAACCGGGACTATTGCGAAAAAAAGAAGGCCGGCGGCAAATGACCGCCGGCCCGCGACGGCGGTCAGCTTTTCAGCTTCACGATGACCCCGGCCCTGTGCTCGCGCTTCCTGCGCCGGCCAACGGGGCACGCGACGAGCAAGGACAACGTCATTTGGTCCACGATTGAAAAGACCTACATCGGCCTGCTGGCGTGGGGCCTGCGGCACCGGTGGGCGGTCATCGGCGTGGCGGTCCTGGTGTTCCTCACCACGCCGGTCCTCATCGGCATCGTCGGCACGGACTTCGTGCCCAAGGACGACCAGAGCGAGTACGAAGTCGTCGTTACCTTCCCCGAGGGCTATTCACTCGACCGGGCCGACCAGACGATTCTCGAAATCGACCGCCGTATCCGCAAACTACGCGGCGTCGAGTATACATTCTCCACCATTGGGGACACGACCGGCCGCGTCACCAAGGCCCAGGGGGACGTGACCAAGGGGAACATCTACATCCGCATGACGGACCTTTCCACGCGGAAGTTCTCGCAAGTCGATGTGATGAACGACACGCGAGAAGTCCTGAAAGAGTTCCCCGACCTGCGCACGGCCGTGCAGGACGTGTCCATCGTCTCGTCGTCCGGCTTCCGTGAGGTGGACATCGACCTGAACCTGTGCGGGCCGGACATGGTGCAACTGCAAAAATACTCGAACGAAATCGCGGACTGGCTGCGCAAAGACCCGCGTTTCGTGGACGTGGACACCAGCCTCTCCCTCAGCAAGCCAGAGCTGCGCGTGGTGCCGGACCACGAACGGCTGTCCGACCAGGGGGTGAGCCTGCAAAGCGTGTCGGCGACCGCGAGCGTGCTGGTCGGCGGGCTGCCGGTGACCAAGTACAAGGATCGGGAGGAGGAGTACGACGTGTGGCTGCGGGCCGAACACGCGAGCCGAGACGACCGCGAGACCATCGCCCGCCTCGGCGTGCCGTCCAGCAAGGCGACGGGCGGCGTGGTGAAGATCGGGTCCGTGTCCACCTTCGCGGACGCGCTGGCCCCGAACACCATCGACCGCTTCGGCCGGTCCCGGCAAGTCGTCATCTCGGCCAACCTCCGCGGCCTCGGCATGAGCGACGGCGTCGCCCATGTGGACGCGTACATGAAGGCCCACGAGTGGCCGCCGGAGTACCGCTACGAGTTCATCGGCCGGGCCAAGATGCTCAAAGAAAGCAACGACAACTTCCTGATCGGCTTCCTGCTGGCGTTCGTGTTCATGTACATGATCCTCGCCGCCCAGTTCGACAGCTTCACGCACCCGATCAGCATTCTGGCCGCCCTGCCCCTGACGATCCCGTTCGCCCTCGTGTCGCTGCTCTTCCTGCGGACGCCGTTGGACTTGTTCGCCATGCTCGGCCTGTTCATGCTTTTTGGCATCGTGAAGAAGAACGGCATCCTGCAAGTGGACTACACCAACCACCTCCGCAAGGCCGGCATGGAGCGCACGGAGGCAATTCTGGAAGCCAACCGCGTCCGCCTGCGGCCGATCCTGATGACGACGGTGATGCTCGTCGCCGCCATGATCCCGATGGCCCTCGGCACCGGCCCCGGCGCCGGCTCCCGCTCCAGCATGGCGAAAGTGATCCTGGGCGGCCAAGCGCTGTCGCTGGTGTTGACGCTGCTGGTGACGCCGGTTTCTTATTCGATCTTCGACGGGGTTGGGGCGTGGGTGAGGCGGCTCCGAACCGGGACGGCCCCCGCCGACGGGGTGTCGGCAAGCCCCGACGCTTCACGCGGCCTTGGCGATGACGGCCAATAAATCCGCGTATTCTTTTCCGCGGGCCGCCAGTCTTTCCAGGCCCTTCCGGGCCTGGCTACAAGCGGACGCTCCGTTGGAGCTGAAAACCAAAGCCAAGCCCGAATGACGCGAAGTTATTTTGGCTTCCGCGCGACTTTGACCCGTGATTTCGCCCGATCAGCCTTCTTGATCTCCACAATTTTCACTTGGATCAAGTCGCCGACCTGCAAGGGGGCGATTAACTTCCAGTGCGCATTGACGTCTTTCTCCGGATTCGGCCGACTTGTACGTCCGCCGACGGAGTAGAAAATCTCAATTGTTTCGTCTGGACGCACAGGCACCGCTTTGCTTCCGAGTGGTCCGCAGGCCGAAATATTTGCACTAAGAATGCCCAGATCGTCTGCCCCGGCGACGCAGACACGTTTGCCGTTGAGTCTCACTTCAAACGCAAGCATTTGATTCACTCCGTTAGATCCCCGAAGACATTCAACAACTTCGCATATTCTTTCCCACGGGCCACCATCTCCACTCTTCGGCTCTCTTCCCCCGTCGGGGTCAGCGTCAACTCCAGCCGTTCGGCCGGCAGGGCGTCCCAGACGCGGTCGGCCCACTCGATCAGGCAGACGCCGCCCATCGTGTAATACTCGTAGGCCCCAAGTTCCAGAAACTCGGCGACCGAGTTCAGGCGGTAGGCGTCGAAGTGGAAGATCGGCAGGCGGGCCGGGTACTCTTGGATCAGCACGAACGTGGGACTCGTCACCGCCATCGGGTTGCGGACGTTCAGCCCCTCCGCGACGGCCCGCGAGAGGTGCGTCTTCCCGGCCCCGAGACCGCCGACCATCGCCACGACGGCATTGGGGAACAGGTGTCGGCCGAGAAGACGGCCGAAGCGGAAGGTGTCGTCGAGAGTGGGGAGGTCGAGAAGCATTTTTAACCACGAATCAAACGAATAAAACGAATAAAGGACGAGCAGAATCCTTGTCATCTGCTCGTGTTTTATTCGTTCGATTCGTGTGATTCGTGGTTAAAATCTTACTTCTTCTTGTGCCGCTTCTCCGTCTTGTGCCGGAGGTAGGCTTGCATGAAGTCGTCGATCTCGCCGTTGAGGACGCTCAGGATCTGCGGCGTCTTCAACTCGATGCCCGGCCGCTCGTCGCGGACCAGGGTGTACGGCTGCATCACGTAACTGCGGATCTGGCTGCCGAAGGCGATTTCCCCCTTGGCGTCATAGCGATTGGCGATGTCGCCCATCCGCTTGTTCTCTTCGATCTGATAGAGCCGGGCCTTCAGCGACGCCAGGGCGTTGGCGTAGTTCTTCGGCTGGCTCCGCTCAGTACGACTCTCGCCACGCACCCCGGATTTGTGAATGAGCCGGACGCCGGATTGCGTCTTGTTCTGGTGTTGCCCGCCGGGGCCGCCGGAGCAGAATGTCTGCATCTCCAACTCTTTTTCGTTCACGTAAATTTCGATGGTGTCGTCGAGTTCGGGCATCACATCGACGGCGACGAACGACGTTTGGCGGGTATCCCCGGAGCCGAACGGGCTGATGCGCACGAACCGGTGGACGCCGATTTCGCTCTGCATGAATCCGTAAGCGTAGTCGCCGATCACTTTGAACTGGCAGCTCTGCAAGCCGGCTTCGATGTTCGGCAGTTCGTCGACTTCTTCGGTGGCGAAGCCCTTGTCCTTGGC
>JAYUGD010000069.1:0-2557 GCA_043767785.1 Zavarzinella sp.
CTCATTCATGGCGCGACGACGATTTTTGCACAAGCTCGGAGCGTGAGGAGTACACTGGCCGCCGTTGCGTCTCAGTCGTTCCGAGTATTCTCAATCGACGTAGAGGAATTCGTTGGTGTTCACCAGCACATGACAGAGCGACGCGAGGGCGTCCCCGGCCGCGTCCGGGCGGGCGGCGAAGGCTTTCGCCTGCTTCTCCAAGTGAGCTTTTGCCGCGGCGGTTTCCGTGGGGCGCGGCGTGCGGCCCAGCACGGCTTGCCACGCCCGGCGAATCTGCTCATCCTTGTCCGTCGTCGCATTCGCAATCTTCTTCGCCAACACCCTGCTCTGGTCGTGGACAAAGGGGTTGTTCATCAGGGCCAGCGATTGCGTCGGCACCGTTGTCACATCGCGCTGGCAGTTGGGAAGGGTGGTGTCGGGGGAGTCGAACGTCGTCAGCAGCGGCGGCAACAGGCCGCGCTTGGAGAAGATGTAGACGCTTCGCCGTACCTGCTCGGCCGGCGGTGACGGCTTCCACGCCGCCCCCTTCATCGACAAGCCTTCAAGGGCGTCCGGCGGGATGTCCGGGGCGAAGCTCGGACCGCCGCGCGGTTCCAGTTTCAATTGCCCGCTGGCGGATAACAGGCGATCTCGCAAGGCTTCCGAGTCGAGGCGCCGACGTTCGGCCCGCCACCACAATTTGTTGCCGCCGTCGGTTGTCGCGTACTCGTCTTGCTTCGGGTGGATCGACTGTTGCCGGTAGGTGTCCGACAGCAGGATCGTGCGGTGCAGCGGCTTAATCTTCCAGCCGTCGTTGACCAGTTGGCTCGCCAGCCAATCGAGCAGTTCCGGGTGCGTCGGCTTCTCTCCGGTGTGGCCGAAGTTGTCCGGCGTGCGCACGAGGCCGAGGCCGAAGTGGTGTTGCCAGACGCGGTTGACCCACACGCGGGCGGTCAGGGGGTTATTGGGGTCGGTCATCCAGTTCGCGAGTTGCAACCGGCGTTGCGTCGTCTTGGCGGCTTCCGGCGGCGAGGCGAACGGCTTGTCCAGCACCGCAATGGTGGAAAGGTGGCCCGGTTCGACGACCGGGCCGGGGCGAGTGCTGTCCCCCTTCTTCATGAGCTTCATCGGCGGCGCGTCACGGCCGCGGTCGGTCCAGCCGTGAACGTCGAAGCCCAGCGTCTTCGTGTCCGGCCCGCCGAGCGGCGCCCCCGGCTCGATGAACCCGGCCCAGAAGGCGGACGCCATGCGGTAGTAGTCGGTCTGCTTGATCGGGTCGAATTTATGGTCGTGACAGCGGGCGCACTTCACCGTGAGGGCGAGGAAGGCCGTGCCCGTGGCGCCGACCATGTCTTCAAGGCGGTCGTACTTGTAGTCGTTCGGGTCGTTCGGCTCGTCGTTCCAGGTGCCGAGCCGCAGGAAGCCAGTGGCGATCACGCTCTGTTCGGTGCGGGCCGGGATTTCGTCCCCGGCGAGCTGTTCCCGCACGAAGCGGTCGAACGGCATGTCGGTAGTGAAGGCGTTGATGACCCAGTCGCGGTACTTCCAAATGTTCGGCTTCACTTGGTCGCGTTCGTACCCGCACGTCTCGGCGTAGCGCACCACGTCCAGCCAGTACCGGCCCCAGCGTTCGCCGTACTGCGGCGAGGCCAGCAGTTTGTCCACCAACCGCTCCTCGGCGTCTTTGGCCGGACTGTTGGCGAAGGCTTCCACCTCCTCGAAGCTCGGCGGCAAACCGAGCAGGTCGAAATACACGCGGCGAATATAGGTCCGGCGGTCCACGGGCGGGGCCGGCGCCCACTTCTTGGCCGCCAAGCCTTCGCCGATGAACGCATCAATGGGGTTGGAGTAGCCCTGCGGCACGCGCGGCCGGGTGATCGGCTGAAACGCCCAATGTTTTAGCCGCGGGTCGTCCGGAGTCTTGTCTTCGGCGACCCCCGAGCCGAGCGCGAGCAACAAAAGCGGGACAGAGAAGCGGAAGGCCATCAGAAATCTTCGCGGGGGGAGAGCATAGCGCCATTAGACCAGATGCCGGCGGGCGAGTCCGCCGCCCGCGGGCGATTTTTTCGCCGGGCCGTCCGTATGATGTTCGGCACCAACCTCTCCCCGGAGTCCGTGATGTCGCGTTTGTTGTGCCTGATCGCCCTCGCCTTGCCCGTGGCCGTCCTCGCCGAGGAGCCGAAGGGCAAGACCATCGAGTTGTTCAACGGCAAAGACCTGACCGGGTGGGGCTACCCGAAGGGCGCCACCTTCGACGGCAAGACCGAGGCCGACGACAAGCGGTACACCGCGAAAGACGGCATGATCGTCGTCAACCCCGGCAAGGGCATCAAGCAACTGTGGACGACCGCCGTATTCCCGAAGGACTTTGAACTCCGGCTCGAATTCCGGGCGGCCGTGAATGCCGACAGCGGGCTGTTCGTCCGCGGGCCGCAACTGCAAGTGCGGGACTACCCCGTGGCCGGGCCGTACAAGGATTTGAAGAAATATAAGCCGCAAGACTGGAACGAGATCGTCGTGATCGTGAAGGATGGCGTGGCCCACTGCACCTGCAACGGCGAAGTGCTGGAGGCCGCGT
>JAYUGD010000070.1:0-7208 GCA_043767785.1 Zavarzinella sp.
TCGCCGGGGGCGGCGAAGCATACTGTCAGCGTGTCGCCGACTAATTCGTAGATGCCCTTCTCCGCTTGGTCGTTCTCGTCCACGAAGTCGATGTGCCGGTGGTCGGGCGTGAGGGTGTTCAACTTCACCGTGACGACGCGGTCGATGGCCAAGCCCGTCTTAATCTTGGCCTGTAAGCCGGTCTTAAAACTTTGAATGTCCAAGGTCGGCTTCCGCTCGTCGATGACCTTCTCAGGGGTCTTGCGGCCCTTCACTTCGATGCCCGTGATCCGCCATTCGCCCACGAGTTTCATCCCATCGTCGGCGCCAACCGTCTTTGCTTCCGGCCGGACCAGCGGAGGTATGGTCATCGCCGGCATTTCTTCCTGCAACTTCACCAAGCGGCCCGTGGGCTTGAAGTTGTCACCCTTCCAGTATTCCTGCGTCTTGCGCACGGCGCGGTCGAACAGGTCCACTTCCTTGCCGAGTTTTTCTTTGGTGGCGGCCCGGTTCTCGAAGGACTTGTACAAGTGGACGCGGCGGTCGGCCGGGTCGAACGTGAAGTGGGCGGGGGCGATCTTGTCGGTGGCCGTCAGCAGGCCGCGCCACGCGGCCGACGAGACCTGTTCCGGGTCTTCGACGGGGGCGAACTTGCTCTCCATCCAAATACGTTGGCCGTCCGTGCTGAGGGAGAGCATCACATGGACCGGCCAGCGGTCGCGCTCCACCGTCACCTGAAACACGTCTGGCGAAAGGGGTTTCGGCGCGTGGCCGAGATCGCGGAGGTACTCCCCGAGCGTCTCCGTGCCGATGCCCGTGGCGGGGACGGCCCGGATAATCGGGTCGGCTTGGGCCGACGCCGAAGCGGGCAGGCCGAGCACACAGAACACCCAGCCGAAGCAGATGGATCGACCGCGCATGTCCGCCGACTCCCGAAAAGTGGGCCGCCGCCGGAACCGCCGGGGGCCGCCCAAGAACCCCCCGACCATACCAAGGGTGTTTTTTTTCGCAAGTCGGACTATTCGGCGCGTTCCCTCCGTAACTCTCCGATCCCGTTTAGGTTATCCACCTTGTCAAGCCATCCCCCCTTGCGTTAATCTCACAAGAGGGCGACTCATCCCCTTTGGGAGCGACTTTCACATGACGAACGCGCGACTCTTCTGCCTGCCCGCAGGCCTCCTCATCCTCGGCATGGCCGGCCTTTCCGCCCAAGTCCCTAAAGTCGGGACGGCCCCCGTCGTCAAGTCCGGCGACCCGAGCAAGCCGGCGCAGATCAAACCGGCCGACCCGGTAAAAGCGCCGAACCCCGTCCCGCTTCCGAAGGTCGGCCCCCCGTCCGTTGTGCCGCCCGGCGGGGTCAACCCGCCCGGTGTGCCGCCGGTGATGCCCAAGGACGTCGTCCCGCCGCTCGGGCCGGGCAAGAAGGAAGAAGACCAATACCCGAAGGAGATCGAGGAAAAGACGCTCAACATGTGGATGAACGAGTTGAGGACGAGCAAGGACGCCCAAGTGCGGGAGGCCGCCGTGCGCGTCGTGCCCCTCTTCGGGCCGCGGGCGATTGCGTTGAAGGCTACCAGCGAACTGCTGCTCGCGACGCTGAAAACGGACCCCGATTTGAACGTGCGGTTGGCGGCCCTCAGCGTCGCCCCGTACATGAGTTACAACCAACAGGAAGACCCGCTCTGCAACGACCGCATTGACATCGTCACCCGCATGTTGAGCTCCGAGTCGCTCCCCGTCCGGTACGACGCGACCATCGCCATGGCGGGCATCGGCCCGGTGGCCAAGAAGGCCATCCCCCAGCTCGTGGCCCGCACCAACGAACCGGCCTCGTGGCTCACCCGGAAGGCCGCCGCCTCCGCCTTGGGGTCCGTGGGCCGCGGCTGGGTCAACCCGGACAACCCGGCCGATAAGGTTGACCCGGCCGAGCTGGCCGTCACGGCCCTGTTGAACCAAGTGAAGGCGGACCCGTCCGCGGCAGTGCGACGCGAGGCGGCCAACTCGCTGATTCTGGTCGGCCCCGTCTCGGCCGCCCAGTTGAAAGTCTGGAAAATTTCAATGGAGGCCGTCCTTAAGAACGAAAAAGACCGCGCGACGCAGAACCTCTTGCGCGTGGCCGTCCTCAAGAACGACCCAGCCGGGATCAAGGCGAACGAGCCGCTGCTGGCGGCCATCACCGAGCAGCTTTTGGCGAAAGACTCCACGGTGCGGAACGAGGCGTGTCAGGCGCTCGGGATGCTCGGGGACGCCGCCAACAAGAAGGCCCCGGAACTGTTGGACGTGATTACGAACCCGAAGGAAGACAACAGCGTGACGACGGCGGCCATCGTCGCCGTCACAGGCATGACCAGCCAGAAGGGGATGACAGTCCCGGTGTTGAAGAAAGTGGCCGAGACGCACAAGAATGACGACGTCCGGGCCTACGCCAAAGAAGCGGTGCGAATCCTCCAAGGGGGCGAGAACAAGGGCGTGCTGCCGGGCGTGGTTGACAAGAAGTGACTGCGAGAATCTGATGAGCCGACGGCCGCATCCAACCTTGTGATGGATGCGGCCATTTTTATTCGCCCGCGGCCGCTTCCAATGCGGGGACGAAGCGGTTCGTCCGGCGTTCGTGGCCGACCGTCGTTGTCGGCCCGTGGCCGGGGTAGACGACCGTTTCGCCCGGCAGCACGTACAGCTTTTGCCGGATGTTGGCGGCCAATTGCTCGAACGACCCGCCGGGGAAATCCGTGCGGCCGATGCTGCCGCGGAACAGCACGTCCCCGCCCAGAACGACGCCGAATTCCTTGAGCAGAAAGACGACATGGCCGGGTGAATGGCCCGGACATTCCAAAATGTCGAGGGCCAAGCCGGCGAATAACAATTGTTCCCCCTCGCGCACCGTCCGGTCGGCCGCCGGGCTGACAATGTCGAAGCCGTACTGCCGGCTCAGGTTTAGGTCGGGGTCGAGCAGCATGGCGGCGTCGCCTTCGCCGATGACGAGCGGGGCGGCCGGGTAGACGGCCTTCATGTCCGCGTTCCCGGCGATGTGGTCGGAGTGGCCGTGGGTGTTCAAAATGGCGGCCGGCGTAAGATTTTGGTCGGCGAGAAACTCGTGGATGAGGTCCGGTTCCAATCCGGGGTCCACCACCAAACAGTCGGTCTGGCCCGTTCGCCAGACGACGTAGGTGTTTTCCGCGAACGGCTGGGAGACAATCGTCTTGATCTGAAAGCTCATGATCTTTCCGCTGATTTCTCTTGCGGCGTAAAATAGGTCAATCTACCATTTACCATAATGGCCGGCGGCGGACCCGCCCAACGCGAAACTCTTACCCCGGAGCATAACATGTCGAGTTACCTTGAAGACGGCTACCACCGCGGCGACACCGCGGCGAGCGCGCCGGTGGACGAGCGGATCTCGTTCGTCCGCAAAACTTACCTGCACCTGGCTTTTTCCGTCGCGGGCTTGGTCGGGATCATCGGGCTAATGAAGTTCGCCGACCTGGACAAGCAACTGATGGGCATCATCGTTGCCTCGCCCGTCTCCCTGTTGTTCCTGATGCTGTTTTTCATCGGCGGCGGGTTCTTGGCCCGCTACATGGCCCGGGCCGCCGCCCCACCGGCTGTGAAGTACGCGGGCTTGGCCCTGTACACGTTCATCGAGGCGATTTTCCTGCTGCCGATCCTCACCTATGCCGAGTTCCGCTTCGGCATGGAGATCATTAACCAAGCAGGCTTCTTAACGCTGGCGGTGTTCGGCGGCCTGACGGTGGCCGTATTCGTCACCAAGAAAGACTTCTCCTTCCTGCGGTACGGACTGGTCGTCTTGAGTTGCGTGATGCTCGGCCTGATCCTCGTGTCGATCTTCGGGTCGATGTTCGGCCTGTCCTTGGGCCTCGGGATGTGGTTCAGCGCCTTGGGCATCGTCTTGGCGGCCGGGTACATCCTGTACGACACATCGAACATCATGCACCACTACAACACCGATGAATACGTCGGGGCGTCTCTGGAACTGCTCGCGGACGTGGTGCTGCTGTTCTACTACATCCTGCGGTTGCTCATGCAGAGCCGGGATTGAGCGAGATGTGGTGGTAAAGTGTGACACGAAAGCCCACGGACGGCCGTCCGTGGGCTTTCGTGTTTTGATTTAGTCGATCCGCACTCTGGCGCCGAAGTCCTTCTTCTCCTTCGTGATGAAGTACGTCAGGCAGGCGGCGTCCAGCAGGTCGGGGCTGAAGTTCACGCGCTCCATGTTGTACTTGGCGATCGAGATCATCTGGTCCATGATGTCGCGCGGCTGACACATGCGGAACGGCCGGGCCGTCGGCCGGTACCACTTGTCGATCAGGTAGTCCAAGCCCCCCTCGTCGAACTCCACGCGGCGGCCCTTGCACACCAGTTCCCAGATGCGGCGGTACTGGCTCTCGTCCGGGTCGGTCACTTCGATCTTGAACTTGATCCGGCGAAGGAAGGCCTCGTCCGCCAGTTGCGTCGGGTCGAGGTTGGTGGAGAAGATCAGCAGTTCGTCGAACGGCACCTCGATCTTGGTGCCGGCCACGGTGGTCAGGTAGTCGTACCGCTTTTCGAGCGGGACGATCCAGCGGTTGAGCAAGTCCATCGGCCGCAATTGCTGGCGGCCGAAGTCGTCGATCATGAAGATGCCGCCGTTGGCCTTCATCTGCAGCGGAGCCTCGTAGAACTTGCCGTTGTCGTTGTACTTGAGGTCCATCATCGGCATGGTGAGTTCGCCGCCGACCACAATGGTCGGCCGCTTCACCTTCACGTACCGCTCGTCGTGGGCGTTCCCCTTCACAACCACGCTGTCGGGGACCGTCGGGTCGATTTCCTCGTGAATGACGGTGTGCAAGATCGGGTCGAACACCTTGATGATCTGGCCGTTGGCCTCGACGGCATGGGGGATGAACATGGTGTCCCCCATCAGCCGGGTGATGCGCTCGGCGATGCTCGTCTTGCCGTTGCCGGGGTAGCCGAAGAAGAAGATCGACGCCCCGGAGTTGATGGCCGGGCCGATCTGGTTGAACATCGACTCCGAGATGACCAGGTCTTCAAAAGCCTTCTGGATGCTCACGCGGGTGACGACCAGCTTGCGGATGCTCTGGGCCATCACCGATTCGCAGTAGTCCGCGAACGGGACCGGGGCCGGGCCGACGTAGGCCGTCTTGTTCAGGGCGTCTTGGACGGCCGCCGCCCCCTTGGGCGGCTTGATCTCATAGACGAACGACGAGTCCCCGCTGGCCCCGCGCTGGCCGATGATGTCGATCAGCGTCTGCTTCCGCATCGCCTGCAACACGGCCGTGACGGCCATGAACGGCACGCCCAACTCCGTGGCGATCTCCCCGCCGGTCAGTTGGCCGCGGTTGTAAATCGTCTTCAACACCATGTCGAAGATGAACGGCAGCGGCAGCCCGAGGTCTTCCCACCGCCCCGGCGGGCGGGGGATGAACGGGTTGGAGATTTTCGGGACGGACTCCTCGATGTCCGGCGGCGGGTCGCCCAGCAGGGTCACGCCCTCCAGGCCGCCGCTGACCAGCGCGTCCTGGTACAGCTTTTCGTAGTGGGTGTGGTGCAGGCGGAGGTGCTGGAGGGCTTCGGCGTCCTTCCGCTCCTCGGCGTTGCGGAGAGACTCCAAGAGCGCCGGGACAACGACGTACTTGATGCCGTCAATGTACATGTGGTGCAGGTAGTCCCCCGGCCGGACGTAACAGTCCGCGGGGTGGTCGTCCTGCTGCAGCATCTGCTCGTGGAATTCGGGGGCGATGATGAATCGCATGATCGGGGGGTCTCGGCGGGGGATACGCGACCGTGCCCCCCATTTTAGGACGCAATCCCCCCTCGACGCGGCCGGTTTCGGATTCGGCCGGAAAATGCGCCGCCGGCCCTCAGCGGGCGACTTCGGCCTGCTCGACGGCAATGTGCGGCCGATAAAGTTCGGCCCGCGTCGTGACTTCGCCGGTGACGACGATTTTCTTGCCGACGTAGCCGCGGAGGTTCATGCCTTGCGCGCCGGTGGCGTAGTTTAAGACGTTGCCGCGGTCGTCTTCCAAAGCGAAGACTTGTTGGCCGTCCACGAAGACTTTTTGCAGTTCCCGCAAGTAGCCGGTCGCCTTCGCGGTTGGCGGGCTGTCGGCCGGCCGCGCCTTCACCTCGATGGCCGGTTCGGAAACGGGAACCCCCATGCGGCTCTCGGTGCGCCGGACGCCGCCGGACTTCACGGCCTCATCGCACTTGGTGAAGCGGTTGTACACGATCACGATGGCATCCCGCTCGGCCTTCTGGTCCCACAGGTCTTGGTAAATGCGGGCATACAGCCCCTTGGCCGCGGCGTAGTCGTTGCTACGCTCCGCTTGATTGGCTTGGTTCCAAAGTTTGTGGTCCGTGAGAACCTTCGGCAGCGCCCCTGCCGCCGGCCGCGTCGTGCCCTCGTTTCCGGTCGCCGCCCCGCTGGACCCCGAGACGCTATACGACGGCGGGTCGGGCGTCGGGAAGTGCGGCGCGGCCGGGGCGAGGGCCGTCATCTCTTGGCCCTTCACGGCCGACTTGGGCAGCCATCTTAAATCCCCCTCGGGGGGCGTCACCGGAAACCAAGACGTTGCTTCCACGCGAACGGGCTTTCCGGTCACTTCCACGAGTGTCCCCTTCGGGAGACGTGTCGTGACGCGGTTCAGCGGGCCGTCCCCCTTCTCGTTCCCGGCCATAACTTCGGCCCCGTCCACCAGCACGGTGACATTGGCCTTGCCGGTCTCGTTCGGCTCAACTTTGCCCAAGTGGATTTGCCGGACCCAACTGACGGTCCCCGGCGGCGGCTGGATGGCGAGAAAGCCCGTCTCCTCCTCACGGAGAACGATCACCCGGTCGCCTTTGCGGAGTTGGCCGACGGCCGCGAAGCTCATCGCGTGCCCGGCCCGGAGTTCGACGCCGTCCGTCGCGATGACCGCCACCCGGCGGCCGTCCGGGGCGGCCGTCGCGCCGCCGACGGCCGTCAAGGCCCACAAAATCACGAGCTTGGCACGACCGGACATGGCGTTCCCCCTCCGCGGACTTCCGGCCGCCGTTCAGCCGGCAACCGGGGAATCTGGGGGGGAATACCACGCCGGGCGATATTTGCAAGACGGATTGGAAGAGCGAAGGAGACAGGGTGTATCCGCCGATTCTGGTGGCATGGTTCAAACGGCGTTCCAGTAGGTGTCCCATTGGCTGGAGTTCCGCACGTTGACCAGACTGGCCATTTT
>JAYUGD010000071.1:0-7205 GCA_043767785.1 Zavarzinella sp.
CCGCCGACCTGTACGAAGACGACATCCCCGAGGACGTGAAGAAGCGCCGCAACAACGATTTGCTGGCCGTCCAGAACGTGAACTGCCTCGAAGACCACAAGGGCCGCGTCGGTCAGACCGTCGAAATTCTTGTGGAAGGTCCGAGTAAACTCGGCGAACGGCAACCCGCCCCCGGCCCCCGGCAACTCATCGGCCGCACGATGACCGACCACATCGTCGTCTTCGACGGCCACGACCGCCTGGCCGGCCAACTGGTCAACGTACACATCGGCGAGGCCAGCCCATTCACACTGTACGGGACCGCCCTGACGGGCGAAGTCGGTTCCGATGCACTGACCGTGCGGGACGGGGAATTTCCGAAGATGGTCCCGACGCGGCGGTTCGGGCTGCCGTTGGTGTGACGAGCGTTACTGGTCGAGAAACACGTCATCGACGGCCATGCGGAAGCCCGGCAGAATGTCCTCGGCCGTGACGACGCCGCCCGGCCCGACCACCGTAATCGCGCCGTCGGCTTGGTGTACCCACACCTGTTGGACGGCGGGGTGAACGCTCCAAACCGCACTTGCTCCAGCGGACAACCAATCGCGAATTTTGCGGTCCATGTCATCGGCAAGATCATTCGGAGAAAGCACTTCGACCACTAATTCGGGGCAAACTGGGATGTGCCCCGCCGCCCGGTACGTCTCCAGCGGCAACCGGGCGTGTGACAGGTAGGCGACGTCCGGTCGCCGGATTTTGTCGGGATCATCAGAGAAGCAACGAAACGAGGCGTCTGAACCGCAGAGTCGCCCGAGCCGATTTGGCCGGACATGGATGCCCAACAAAATGGTGATGACCGACCCCAAGCTGCTGGATTGCGCGCTCATCTCCATCATCCTCAAGCGGCCATCGATGAGTTCGTAGGCGTCCCCGTCTGGCATGGCCAGCAAGTCGTCCGGCGTAATTCGCGGCAGTACGGCGCGAGCGGTCATCGGTAGCTTCTCCGAACAAGTGTTTTCGTGGCGCTCATTGGACGGCCAAAATCTCTTCGGTCGTGGCGACGGTCAGGACGGCGTCCAGCATCCGCTCCAGCCGGCCCAATTCTTGGATTTGCCGTAAGCTGTTCGCCACCCCATCCGAAAGCGGGCTGAAGCGGCGGGTAAGTTGGCGCAGCAACACCTCGTGCGCTAATTCCAGCTTGCCCTCCAGCTTGCCCTCCAATCGACCTCGGTCCTCGCCGCGGCGGATAATCCGTTGATAGGTCGTCGATTCTTCCATGGACTCCACCCTCCTGCGGCGTTGGACAGGTCAGCGGCCGCGAAAAATTCGGGCGACGGACATTTGAAAGCCGGGGAGCATTTCCTCGACCGTCACCACGTCACCCACGCCGAACACTTGGATCGGGCGGCCCATTTGATGAGAACGAAGCACCCGGACGGCTGGATGGACAGTCCACACGACGACAGCACCGGCCTCGAGCCAGTCTTGAACTTTCCGGTCCACGTCGTCCGCCCCGTCGTTCGGCGAGATGACTTCGACGACCAGTTCGGGGCACACGGGCGTATGGCCGGGGGCGAAATACAAGTCGTCCGGCATTCGGGCTCGGCTGACGAACGCGACATCCGGTCGCCGGACCTTGTCGGGATCGTCCGGGAAGCAGCGGTACGACGAGTCCGGCCCGCCGAGACTGCCCAAGTTTTGCGGTTCAATGAAGGCATCGAGGATCGCCCCGATTCTCATGGCGAGGTTGCTGGATTCGAAACTCACGTCCTTTTTCCTCAGCCGGCCGTCGATGAGTTCGTAAGCGTCAGCGTCCGGCATGACAAGCAAGTCGTCCGGCGTGATCTTCGGTGTCGCAGCGCGTGCGGTCATCGTCGGCCTCCCCGACACCTAGGTCGAATGAGCAATTCGGTGTGTCGGTTTAAAATACCCGCCCGGGCGTGCGGACGCAATACCACGGCAGCCATCCCCTCACACCTTCTTCAGCGAAATCGTTAACCCTTGCCCATCGATCTTCACTTCCACGGCCCCGGTATGGGGGGCCGTCGCCCACTCGACCGTTAACGTCTCCCCGGCAATGTAGTCGCGGTGGGCGGCGATGGCGGCGGTCAGTTTCTCGGCGGCCGTTCCGAGGTGCAGGCTGATGCGGTCTTCGATCTGCAAGCCGCTGTTCTTGCGGTGGTCTTGGACTTGGCGAATGATGTCGCGGGCCATGCCCTCGCGGGCGAGGTCTTCCGTGACGCGACCGTCGATGGCGACCTGCGTGCCGCGGCCGGCGACGCCGGCCCAGCCGGGTTCGGCTTGGTACTCGATTTGGATGTCGGCCGAGTCCAGCGGGATGCCCGCCAATGTCAACGGGAAGGCCAGCCGTGTCGCGTCGAGGGCGGCAAGTTCGGCTTCGGCTTCCTTGAGTTTCGGGCCGAGTTTCGCGGCGGCGGTCTTCTTGTTCAGCTTGGCCGAGGCGGTCAGCAACGGCGAGCCGTCGTGTCGCGTGACCTTTTTGACGTTCAACTCTTCCCGAATTTGGTCGGCGAAGCGGGCCACCGCCCGCATGACGGAGTCATGTTCGCTCTGGATGCGCAACTCGGCCAGCGGCTGCCGCACCTTGAACTTCGCCACGTTGCGGGCCGCCCCGCCGAGGGAGACGAGATCCAGCAAGGCGTCCATGTCGGCCGACAGTTGCTCGTCGGCCAAGGCCGGGTCGGCCGTCGGGTAGTCGCACAGGTGGACGCTTTCCGGGTCCGCGTCCAACCTCAGGTTCTGGTACATCACCTCGGCCAAGAACGGGATGACCGGGGCGACGAGTTGGCACAGCGTCGTCATCACCGTGTACAGCGTCTGGTGGGCGGCGAACTTGTCCCGCCGGCCGGCCGCGTCCAGGTCGGCGGCGTTGCTCTGAAACCGCCCGCGATTGCGGCGGATGTACCAGTTGCTCAGCCGGTCATCGACGAACTTCTCGGCCTCCAGGCAGAAGGCCATCGTGTTGTACGTCGTGAACGCGGCGTGGGCGGCGCCGATCAGTTTCTGCAAGTCGGAGAGAATCCAGCGGTCGATGTCCGTGAAGCCGGCCGCGTGTTGCGGCCCCGGCGTGAAGCCGTCCAGCCGGGCGTAATCGACGAGGAACGAGTAACAGTTCCACACCTTGAGGATGAACTTGGCCCGCACCTCGTCCGTCGGCCCCGGGCCGAAATTCAGGTTCAGCGACGGGTTTTGCCGGCAGTAGAGCCAGCGCATCACGTCGGCGCCGATGGGCTTGTACGTCGTCGCCACCCGCTTGAACGGCTGGCCCTTGCGGTCAACGACTTCTTCGCGGAAGGAGACGTACCCCTTCGGGATTTCCGGGTCGGCGAGGGCCGCCTTCGTGTCCTTCTTGGGGTCGAAGTCCTTGAACAGTTCGTACCCCTCGTCGGCGGCCTTGATGAACTCGATGGAGTTGCCGTCGCTCTTGTGCATCGGCCGGCCGAACTGGTCCATCACCGTTGCGAAGCCGAGCAGGTTCTTGAACGGCGGCTCGCCGTCGCCCATCATCGTGCTGAGGGCGAGGAGTGCGTAGAACCAGTTGCGGAACTGGCCGGGGAAACTCTCGGTAATGAAGTCGGCCGGGTACCACTTGCGCCAATAGGCCGGGTCCGTGTCGTACTTCATCGTGCTAAAGGCCACGATGCCGGCGTCCAACCACGGGTTGCCCACGTCCGGCACGCGGTCCATTTTGTTGCCGGTCTTCGGGTTGCGCAGCACGACCTTGTCAATCCACGGCCGGTGCGGGGTGTGCCCTTCGAACTCGTCCCACCCTTCGACGGCCCGCGCTTTCAATTCTTCACGGCTGCCGATGACTTCGAACTGGGTCGGGTCTTTCTCGTCCACCCACACGGGCAGGGCCAAGCCCCAGAACCGCTTCTTGGAGATCATCCAGTCGCCCATGTTCTTGAGCCAGTCCCGCTCCCGCGCCCGGCCGTTGAGGCTCTCGGGCAGGTAGGTGACTTGGTCCGACACCTTCATGATCTCGCCGCGGAAGCCCTGCTCCGTCTGCTGCGGCCCCATGTCGATGAACCACTCGTCCACGAGCCGGTACAGCAACTCCGTCTTGCAGCGCCAGCAGTGTGGGTAGCGGTGGACGTACCGTTCCACGGTGAACAGTCGGTCCTTCTTCTTCAACTCCTCGAAGACCACGTCGGCCGTCGCCGGGTCGGCGGCGTTGCGGCCGGTCAGCGGGCCGAAGCCCTCGGGGAACACGCCGGCGTCGTCAATCGGGGCGACCGGCGGCAGGCCGTTCTCCTTGCCCCACGTGTAGTCGATCTGGCCGCAGCCGGGGGCCGTGTGGACGATGCCGGTCCCGTCCGTCTCGGTCACGTCTTTGCCACCGGAGACGATGCGGTGGGACTCGGCCGCCGTCTTCGGCGGGCACCACCCCTGCTGTTTCGTGATCTTGGCGACTTCCTCCGGGAAGCCGTAGGCGTGGTTCTGAGCCGGCAGGTCGTCGAACGGGCCGGCGTAGGCCCAGCCGATCATCTCGGCTCCCTTCACTTCGCCGACGATCTCGAACGGCTCCTTCCCGGCCTTCGACTTGAACATCTGCTGGATGCTGACCAAGTGCGGCACGCCCTCCAACCAATCCCGCTTGGACTTCTTGGCCGTCGCCTCGCCGTCCTCGTCACCGCTGGACTCCATGCGGTTCTGCTCGAACACGCCCTTGGCCAAGTAGTAGATCTCGCCCTTGAGCTTCACCTTCAGGTAGGTGAGTTCCGGGTTGACGGCCGCCCCGACGTTACTGGTCAGCGTCCACGGCGTCGTCGTCCACACCAACAGGTTTTCGCCCGGCCGGTCTGTCAGCGGCAACTTCACGAAGGCGGCCCGGTGTTCGACGAGCTTGTAGCCCTCCTTCATCTCCTGTTCGGAGATGCCGACGCCGCACCGGCCGCACCACGGCATCACGTCATAGCCGCGATAGACCATCTTGCGGGCGTGGCACTTCTTGAGGAAACTCCAGATGGTGAAGTTGTTCGTCTCGGACATCGTGAAGTACGACTTGCGCTCGTCCGGGGTCTTGGCCCAGTCGGCATCCGTGCGGTCCCAGTCCATCCAGTAGCCGAGGCGGATGGACTGGTTGGTCTGCACACGGGCGAAGATGTTGACCCGGTCCTTACAAGCCTGAACGAACGTGTCGATGCTCGCGTCCCGGTCGCCGGGGACGAGGTCTTCAATGTCGCGCTTGGAATCGAGTTTCTTGCCCTGAGCTTTGAGTTCTTTCTCGACTTCGACTTCCACCCACAGGCCCTGGCAGTCGAAGCCCTGTTGGTAACGTAACTCCCGCCCGGTCATGGCGAAGTAGCGGTTGAAGGCGTCCTTGTATGTGCGGTTCCATGCGTGGTGGACGCCCATCGGGTTGTTGGCGGTGATCGGCCCATCGAGAAAAGACCACGGCGCCTTGCCACGATTCTTCTCCTTCAACTTTTCAAAGGCGTGGATGCGGTCCCAAAACGCGAGAATGTGGCGCTCGAGCGCGGGAAAGTCGGCTTGCTTGTCGGTCTTCTCAAACAACGGAATGTCCCCACCCGGTCGGCCAATGATGGGGACAGTTTATGGACGGGCAGAACGGGCAAGTAGGGAGGCGAGTTACGGGATATACAGCCGTCCTGCGCCGAGGAGAAGGGGCATGTCGATCAAGCGTTCCAACAATCGGAGGGCCGTCGCCTCGGCGTACGCCCGGTCCGTCGTCACTCGCTTGAGATTCGCCACCGTAATCACCGGCAAACTCGTCGGCGTGTTTTCCGCTCCGATGACGGCTTCCAAAGATGTCGGTCCGTCCTTGTTCCGGTTGCCCGTCACCAGAACCAACCCGTCACCTTGACACGCGCGCCAAAGCTCGTCGTCGGGCATTTGCCTGTCGAAGCCCAGACTCCGGAACGATTCGATGTCCAAATCGAAATCAGCCCAGAGTTGTGACCAAGTGTCGCTTTGAAGTAGGACACCGACGAGTCGCGAAAGTTGTCCCTCGGCGTTGACGTCAGCCAAGATTCCCCGCATGGCTGGCGTCCTCCGCCGTTTGTTTTTCGCCTTTGATACGCTTCAGTTCGGCCACGCGAGCCAACAGTCGCTCGTGGGACCCTTTTATGATCTCCAAGACTTCAGGTGAATTGCCCTTCGCGTGCCGGGCGAGGATCTTCTGGTAGTCGGCCGTCACCTCATCGCGGTGCGCGGCGATATAGTCGAGGGCGACCTGAATTTCTTCGACCGTCAGTTTGAACAGGGCGGCGATCTGGGCCGCGGTCCAGTCGTCCATGGAATCCATCACGTCGTACACCGTGATGCGTGTCCCTCTGATCTCCGGCCCGCGGCCGCGGTCGTGAATTTCGGGCATGACTGTCTCCTTTGCTCGGCGCTTGCGGACGTTCATCGGCTCACTGATTGGTCACGGCGCGAACAGGCGGCCGGCGCCCAGATGATGTTCGATGGCGGTCAGGTATTCCAGAATTCGGACGGCCGTTTGCACGGCGTAAGTTCGGTCATAAATAATGCGGTTCGCGTCGGCGATGGTAATCACCGGCAGGCTGTCGACGGTGTTTTCCGCACGCATGGCCGCTTCCAGCGAATCGGGGCCGGCGTGGTTCCGATTGCCGGTGATTAGAACCAAGTCTTCGGCCTGACAGCGCCGCCAAACCTCGTCGTCCGGCGTATTCCGGTCCAAATCCAAGCCGGCGAACGACTCGACGTCCAAATCCATGTCGGTCCAGAACTCAACCCAATCGTCGCTTTCGAAGATGGTAATCAGCCAGCCGACGTGGCCTTCGGCGTTGACATCAGCCAAGATTCCCCGCATGTGCGTCGGCCTCCGCCTGTTGCCGGGCTGCTTTCGCCCGCCGCCGCTCGGCCACACGGGCCATGAACTCGACGTGCAAGGCGTCGATCTTCGCCTGCAATTCCGGCGGGTTGCCTTGGGCGTCACGGTCCAGCATCTTCTGGTACTTCGGGGCCAGTTCCTCCCGGTGAACGGCGATGTAGTCCATCGCCGCGGTGACCTCTTCCACCGTCAACTTTAGCCAAGCGGCCGTCTTTGCCGCGTCCCAGGCCATGCGTTCATAGTCCATGATGTCGTACACCGTGATCCGCGTCCCTTTGATCTCTGGCCCGCGGCCGCGGTCGTGTATCTCGGCCATGACAGTCTCCTCCTATTGCCTCCGTTCATCGTACCGCACCGAAGCGGCCGGGGTCAACAAACGCAGCGGGCC
>JAYUGD010000072.1:0-2552 GCA_043767785.1 Zavarzinella sp.
CAAGAAGGGGGACGAGACCCAAGGCCGCGGCTTCTTCGACCCGAAGGGCCGCAAGCGGTACGGCGGCTCGACGACCGGGCCGGCGTTCAAGCAACAGTCCACGGCCGAGATGGCCGGCGAGATTCAACAGGCGGTGCAGGAAGCGCCGGAGGCCGTGGAAGTCCAACGCCTGCCGCGGGCCGCCAAAGACTTGGTCAAGGAATACTTCGAGAAGCTCGGCGGGCAGGCCCCCAAGAAATAATCCGTCGAACTACCGAAACCCGCGCGACCGGCTTATCCCGCATGAGCCGGTTTTTTTGTTTCACCGGCACGGCCCGCCATCAATTCTGGGCCGTCACACCAATCATCGCCCACATCTGCGCCGGATCAATCCGCACAACCGGAACAGATTCCCAACACCCCCTCCCGAACAACCCGATTAACCCTTCCCGTCGGCACACGTCGATTTGACAACGCCCCCCGGCGATTTACGCTTCACGTGAGAACCGTCACAACCGGCACGTTTCCTCTCACCCGTGCGGCCTTCGCCACCCGAAGGCCCCGCAGGACAGGCAAGGCCGGCGAAATCGCGTTCTCCCGCGCACTTGAATCGTCACCGGGAGCCGTCGGCATGGTCAGGAAACCGCACTCACGCGCCCGTCTTGGGTTGCAACGCCTCGAATCCCGCGACCAGCCGGCCGGCGCCCAGCTCGATCTCGACACCTCGGCTTACGACCCCGAGCACGTCATCGTGAAGTGGAAGGACGGACTGGCCCACGCCAGTACCCTGACGGCCGAATCCGAGGCGTTGGGAAACGGCGAATTCAAGTTGACGCTCGCCGGATCGGTCGATGTGCCGGCGGCGGTCGCGTACTTCAAAGGGTTGAAGGCCGTTGAGTTCGCCCAGCCCGATTACCGGGTGAAGATCGAGAACCTCCCGAACGACCCGAGCTTTACCAACCTCTGGGGACTGAACAACACCGGGCAAAGCGGCGGGACGGCCAACGCGGACATCAACGCCCCGGAGGCGTGGAACACGAACACCGGGTCCGGCAACATGGTCGTGGCCGTGATCGACAGCGGCATCGACTTCACCCACCCCGACCTCGCCGCCAACATCTGGAAGAACCCGCGCGAGACGGCCGGCAACGGCAGGGACGACGACGGCAACGGCTACAAGGACGACATTTACGGGTGGAACTTCGTCAACAACTCCGCGAACGTCATGGACGACAACGGGCACGGCACCCACGTCGCCGGGACCATCGGGGCGGTCGGGGACAACGGCATCGGCGTCGCCGGCGTGAACTGGCACGTGAAACTGATGGCCCTCAAGTTCCTCGACAAGGACGGCAGCGGCTACATGAGCAACGCCGTCAAGGCGCTGAACTACGCGGTCGCCAACGGGGCGAAGGTCGTCAACAACAGCTACGCGGGCGGCGGCTCCGACCCGGCGATGCAGGCGGCCATCGCCGCCGCGCGGGCCAAGGGGGTGATCTTCGTCGCCGCCGCCGGCAACGACGGGACGAACAATGACGCCAACCCCGTTTATCCGGCGAATTACAACTCGGACAACGTGGTGACGGTCGCCGCCACGGACCGCAACGACAAGCTCGCGAGCTTTTCCAACTTCGGCCGGACGACGGTGGAAATCGCCGCCCCCGGCGCCAACATCTACAGCACCTTGCCGGGGAACAAGTACGGCGTGTACAGCGGCACCTCCATGGCTGCCCCGCAAGTGGTTGGGGCGTTAGCCCTCGTCTGGGACACGCACCCGGCGTGGACGTACAAGCAGGTGATCGACGCGGTTTTGAAAACCGCCGACGTACTCCCGAGTCTGGCCGGAAAAGTGGCGACCGGCCGGCTCGACGTGGGGGCGGCCGTCAACTACTCGCCGCAATCGGGTACGACGCCGGCATCGCCGCTGCAAATCAGTTCAGCCGCGTTCAGAGAGGGAAGCACATTGAATGCGGCCACGGTCACGTTCAACCAAGCCGTCGATTCGACGACATTCACAATCGCGGATGTCACCGTCGTCGGGCCGACGGGGAAGTCGATTGCCGTGAAGAGCGTCGCGGTCGTCAGCGGCACGGACAATAAGCAGTTCACCGTCACCTTCGCGGACCAGCAGGCTCCGGGGACGTACCGCCTCGCCATCGGCTCGGCGGTCAAGAGCAAGACCGGCAAACTGCTCGACCAAGACGGCGACGGCTTCGCCGGGGAATCGACCGACGGCTACACGGCCTCGGCCGTTCTCGGTGGCAACCGCGTCGTGAAATCGTCGGACGTCAACCGGGTGATCGCCGATCAGGCGAAGACGATTTCCACGCTCGTCGTCGATCAGAACTTCACGATTGCCGACGTGAATGTGCAACTAAACGTCACTCACTCATTCGACAAGGATTTGAAAATCTCGCTCATCGGCCCGGACGGCACGCGGGTGTACCTCATCAATCAGCGCGGCGGCACCGGGGACAATCTGACCAACACCGTCTTCGACGACGAGGCCGGCCAAAAAATCACCGACGGGTCGGCCCCGTTCTCTGGCTCGTACCGGCCCGAGACGGCCCTAA
>JAYUGD010000073.1:0-18529 GCA_043767785.1 Zavarzinella sp.
TCGACGACGCAAATCGTCGCGTCGATCGGCCAACAGGCGACGGGGATGGGCCAGATCAACCAGGCGATGCGGAATATCGATCAGGTCGCCAAGCAGAACACCGTCGCCACCCGTCAGGCCGCCCAGGCGGCCGAAAACCTCAACCACTTGGGAATCCAGTTAAGTACGCTGGTCGGACAATAAAGCCCCTCACGGCGAAAGCGGGACGCCCCTCATGGACATCGGCAAAATCATGGAACGGCTGATGGCCACGTTCCGCGAGGAACTTGAGGAGCACGTGCGCCACTTCAACGAAGACTTGATGGCGCTGGAGAAAAATCCGCCCGCGGCGGAACAGGCCGAGCGCTTCAAAACGCTCTTCCGCACGGCGCACAGCCTCAAGGGCGCGGCCCGGTCCGTGAACGTCGGCCCGATCGAAGCGGCGTGCCACCACCTGGAAGGGATTCTGTCCGGCGTCCGAGACGGCGCCCGGGTTCTGGACGCCGAGCTGTTCTCGCTGCTGTACGCCGCGGTGGACGCCTTCGAAGAAGCGGGCATGCGCTTGCGCGAACAACAAGATCTTGCCGATGCGCCGCTGGCGGCGTTGCTGCCACACTTGGCGGCGGCGGCGGCCGGGACGACGGCGGACGCCGCGGGGGCGCCGGACGCGCGGCCAAGCTTGTCGGAACGCCAGCAACGTCTGCCGGAAGAGCAACCGGCCCCGCCAGCGCCGCGGGAGGCTCAACCGGCGGCGTTAATCGTCGCGAATCCCGCCCCGGCCTCCGTCCACGCGGCGCGCGATCCCGGCGAGAACTCCGGGGTCGTTAGGGTCGCGTCGGAAAAACTCGACACGCTGTTGGCCCGCGTCGGCGAGTTGCAGGTCGCCCAGCGCCGCGTCGAGGCGCGGATCGGCGACTTGGTCGCGTTGCGCGAGACGGTGGCCCAATGGAAGGCCGAGTGGAAGCGCGTCGATCATTTTTTCGCCAAAGAATCGCACGCCGTCGGGGCCGGCGTCGCGGCGGACCGCGGCGCTTCGGCCCTGCCGAAACGGGTGGCCGGGACGCTGCGGCAGGCCGGCGAAAAACTCCGCGCGCTCGACAATGCCTTGGACCGCCTGACGGTGACGATGACGGGGGACTCGCGCCTGCTCGACCAAGTGACGCGGCCGCTGGCCGACGAGGTGCGCCGCGTCCGCATGTTGCCGTTCGCCGACGCCTGCGCCGGCTTGGACCGCATGACCCGCGACTTGGCCCACGCGCTGGGCAAGGAGATTGACCTGCGAATTGACGGCGGCGCCGTCGAACTGGACCGCTCCATTTTGGAGGGGCTTAAAGACCCGTTGCGGCACTTGGTCCGCAACGCGATCGACCACGGCGTCGAGCCGCCGGCCGACCGGATCCGGGCGGGAAAGCCCCGCCGGGCGACCGTCCGGATCACCGCCGCCTTGCGCGGCTCCCTCGTCGAGATCACCGTCGAGGACGACGGCCGGGGCATTGACTTGGAGGGCGTCCGGGCGCAGGCGGGCCGCCGGAAGATCGACGCGCCGGCCGACGCCGCGGAATTGGCCCGGCTGATTTTTCACCCCGGCTTCTCGACGGCCGCGATCGTGACGGACGTGTCCGGCCGCGGCGTCGGGTTGGATGTCGTCAAGGACCGCGTCGAGGCCTTGCACGGCACGGTTGACCTGTCGTTCACCCACGGCAAAGGCACGCGATTCACGTTGACGGCGCCGCTCACGTTGACGACGTTGCGCGCGGTCTTGGTCCGCGCGGGCGGGCAAACCTTCGCGTTCGCCGGGACAAACGTGCAGAAAATGGTCCACGCCCATGCCGCCGACATCCGCACCGTAGCCGGGCGCGACACGTTGTCCTGCGACGGGGTTCCGATGGCCTTGGCGTCCTTGGGGTCCATACTCGACCCCAACTTCACGGTGGAAGACACGCGGGACAAAATCCCGGTGTTGATTGTCGCCGCCGGCCCGGCGCGAATGGCGTTCGCCGTGGACGAACTGCTCACCGAGCAGGAAATCCTTATTAAAAATTTGGGGACTCGAATCCGGCGAGTCCCGTTCGTGGCCGGCGCGACGCTCCTGCCGTCGGGCCGGATCGCTTTGGTGCTTAACGCCGCCAACTTGGTGCGCGGCGCGCTGCGGGCCGGGAGTGGCGCGAGCCGCCGGCCGGCGCCGGCAGCTGCTGCGGCCGCCAGGCGGCGACTCTTGGTCGTCGAAGATTCCATGACCACCCGCGCGCTCATGAAGAGCATTTTGGAGGCGGCCGGCTACGATATCGTCACTGCGTCGGACGGCCAAGCCGGGTGGCAATATCTTCAAGGCGCCGAAGTCGACCTCGTCGTGAGCGACGTCGATATGCCCGCGATGAACGGGTTCGAACTGACCGCCGCGATCCGCGCGTCGAAGCGGCACGGCGAGTTGCCCGTCATCCTCGTGACCGCCCGCGGGACGGATGCGGACAAGACGCGGGGCGTCGAGGCGGGCGCCAACGCTTACCTGGTGAAGAGCGCGTTCGATCAGCGAAATCTGTTGGAGACGATCAGCCAGATGGTGTAGACGGGCGAAATTCCCCCGCCCGACGTGATGCTTTGGAATGCCCATGATCCGCGTCCTCATCGTCGACGACTCCGCGACCGCCCGCGGCCTGCTCGCGGCCATCTTCGCCACGGACCCCGAAATTCAGGTGGTCGGCGAGGCGGCGGACGGGCTGGGGGCGGTCGCCCTCACGCGCCAGCTGCGCCCCGACGTCGTGACCATGGACATCCGCATGCCGCGCATGGACGGGCTGGAGGCGACCAAGGAAATCATGATCGAGGCCCCGACGCCCATCGTGATCGTCACCGCCAGCCGGTCGGTCCCGGACGTGGACTTGTCGATGAGCGCCCTGCGCGCCGGCGCGTTGGCCGTCATGGCCAAGCCGGCGGGGCCGACTGTTCTCGGCTTTGACGACGAGGCGGCGCACGTAATCGCGCAGGTCAAAGCGATGGCCCACGTCAAGGTCGTGCGGCACTGGCGGGCGGCCACGGCGGCGCGGCCGGCGGCCGCCTCTTCCTCCCGCCCCGGGCGGGCGCGGGTCGTCGCCGTCGCGTCCAGCACCGGCGGCCCGGCCGCCTTGGAGTGCATCTTGACGCGCCTGCCGGGGGATTTCCCGATCCCCGTGCTCATCGTCCAACACATCACGCACGGCTTTGTTGCGGGCTTGGCCGACTGGTTGAACAAGGCCGGCCCCCTGCGCGTCAAGGTGGCCGAGGACGGCGAGACACTGAAACAGCGGACGGTCTACGTGGCCCCGGACGACCGGCACCTCGGCGTCTCCCCCCTCGGTCAAGCCGTGCTCGGCGCGGCGGCCCCGGTCGGCGGCTTTCGCCCGTCCGGGAGCGTTCTGTTCGACGCCGTCGCCAAGGCGTACGGCCCGGCCGCCGTCGCCGTCATCCTGACCGGCATGGGAGAAGACGGGGTGGCCGGCCTGCGCGGCGTCCGCCACTCCGGGGGCCACATCATCGCGCAGGACGAAAAAAGCTCCGTCATCTTCGGCATGCCCGGCGCCGCGGTCGCGGCCGGCTTGGCCGACGACGTATTGCCCGTCGAGGACATCGCGGGCCGCTTGATCGAGTTGGTCGCGTAACCGGCCAGTCCTCCCTCTCGAGTTGGCGTCGCCAGACGCCCGGGAAAGGGGCCTTCGGAATTTCAAAGGAGCCACCCATGAAACGCGTGCTGGTCGTGGAAGACAGTCGGACGCAGGCGCTGCACATCCAACTGCTTCTCGAAGAGGTGCCGTACCAAGTAGACCTGGCGCCCGACGGGGCGGCGGCCTTGGAGATGATCGGCCGGGGCGAACCGGACCTCGTCCTGACGGACTTGGAGATGCCGAACCTGAACGGCTTGCAACTGGTGGAGGCGGTCCGCGACGAATACCCGTGGATTCCGGTCGTCCTGATGACCGCGCACGGCAGCGAGGAAATCGCGGCCTCGGCCCTCAGCAAGGGGGCGGCCAGCTACATCCCCAAAGCGAATCTCGCCGACGACGTCCTCCCCACGCTGCAACGCATCTTTGACGTGACGAGCGTCCACCGGCAAACCGCCAAAGCGTTCGAGCGGCTGACGGGGTTAGACCTGCATTTTGTCATCGACAACGACCCGTCCTTCATCGCCCCGATCATCGGGTATGTGAACGACGTCACCGAATTGCAACGGCTGCACGACGCCACCGAGCGCATGCGCATCGGCGTCGCGTTGCAGGAGGCGTGTCTCAACGCGATTTATCACGGCAACCTCGAAGTCAGTTCGGACGCCCGACAGCAAGACGAAGACATCTATCACGAGATCATCAAGACACGCCGCACGCAGGAGCCTTATTCGGCGAGGCGGGTGTACATCGACGTGAGCTTTACGCCGGCCGCGGCCACCTACACCGTGCGGGACGAGGGCAGCGGCTTCGACCCCGCGACGCTTGGCGACCCGAGCGACTTAAAAAACTTGGAGCGGATCGGCGGGCGCGGCCTGCTCTTAATTCGCACGTTCATGGACGCCGTGTCGCACAACGCCGCCGGCAACGCGATCACAATGGTGAAGCGGTTCGAGAAGACGGCGGGGCGGTGACACCACGCCAAAAGGAGTAACCGCCCGGCCGAATGTTGGCCGGTCTGCCAGTTATTACAAGCCATATTCTCTCAGGTCGAAAACCGTGCCCGCGTCTAGGCATCGGGCCGACCGGCGCCGGGTCACGGTCCGGAGAACCGGGACGCGGCGGCGCCGTCTACCCTACCGAAGTCTGTCCCACGGCTTCCATTCCAACAGGTGACGCGTGATTTTCATCTGGCGCGGTTGGGGCATGCTCGCCCTTGTCGTCCTTTTCCCCATGATTGCGACGTGCGCCGGGATGATCGAGGACTGGCCGATGGGGGGCGTGATCGCGACGACTTGCGCGTGGCTGCTCCTCGGCGGGGCGGTCTGTGTCCACTTCGGCACGCGCTGGAACCGCCACGGCGTCGAGCACTCGCTGTACTTCGTGCCGCTGGAGGTGTGGGGGTGGGTGTACTTGGGCATCGTCTTCTTGGTGTCTGCGCTCTTCCTCAGCTCGGGGCTCGTCCGGAAGGATTTGAAGACCGAGGACCGGGCCGCCCGCGCCGTCGGCGGAGCGCTCGGCATGACTATCGTGGGGGGCGGGACACTCTTGTACCTCCGTCGGCCCAAGCCGCCGGCGGGCGACAACGCCAGGGCCAGGGACGGTCAATGACGCCGTGAGCGGCCGACGGAGCCGCGGCGCAGGAACAGAAAAAATCCTGCCGCGACGACCACCACGGCGGCCGCCGCGATTGCCGCCGGCCCGCGGTATCCCGCCGCCGGGTCCGGGCCGGGGGCCGCGGGGAGAGGACTCTCCGGGCCGGTCGCGGTCGCCAGCGCGGCCCCGCCCTTCAGACGCACCGGCACCCGCAGGCCGGGCTGGTCGGGGATGCGGCACTCTTCCGGAATGAGCGCCGGGTTCACGGCCCACGACTCGGTCAGCCGGAGTTCCTTGCGCTTTTTCATCGCCTCCTCATCACCGGTGTGCCGAATGCCGTCCTCCGCCGTCACGTACAAGTCCGGCAGGCCGTCGCCGTTGTCGTCCCACTCGAAGCGGACCACCTTGCCGTCCAGGCCGTACCAGCACCACGAGACCCCGGTCTCGTACCGAATGTTCCGCGTGTCGTCCTGACACCACCGGCGGCATACCAGCACCCCGGTCGCGTCGAAGCCCTCCGACCGCCGCTCCCCGCCGTTCGGGTGCAGCCATTTAAAGTAAGTGGGCGGGCCGTCCCCCAACCCGCGGCTCGCCTCCCGCGCCGGCCTGCGGTCGTCGGCGCCGTACCATTTCCAATCTTTGCGGCCCTCGGGCGACACCTCTTCCCGGAGCGTGTAGCCCAACGCCGACCCGGACGCGGTCCACGACCGCAACCGCTCGGCCGGGTCGGCGGAGAAGTCCCCGGTCTCGATGTTCGCGACCTCGGCCCGGTCCACTTCGTACGGGAACACGGCCTTCAACCGCGAGTCCAGGTGGGCCGCCAAACGGTCCAGCCCGGCCGTGTCCCACGCCAACCGTTGGGGCAGATTCGTCTCGGTCAGCCGCGGGAAGGCCGCGTCCACGGGCAAGTAGACGAGGACGACCGCGGGCGTCTCGCCGTCGATGTGGTAGTAGACTTCCAAGCCGGCCACGCCCGGGAGGACGTGGAAGTCCGTGTGGTTCTTATTCATGGCTGGGTCGGAGTAGCGGATGCCCGACAGCATCAGCCCGCGGGCCTGGGCCACCGGCATGGCGTACGTCTTCTCCGGCTTCGCCTGCGGCTTGTCAAACAGGGCGGCGAAGTCCCGCTCCTTGAATCGGTACAGGCTTCGTTCAAAGGATTCGATTCGACGGTCCACGGTCTTCACCGGCCAGCGGTCGCGGGCCTCGCGGACCAGCCTCGTGTCGTCGAACTCGTCGTCCAGGAACGTGAAGATGACCGCGTGGGCCGGCGCCCCGGTCAGGAGGGCGGCGGCCAGGGTTGCGAGTAGGAGTCGCATCAGTGCCTTTCTCGATGCGTGACCGATGAACTTGGAAGTCCCACTTGGGGGCCCGCGCGCCGACTTCATGTACGCGCCGGCGGCGCCGGCCGTAAACGCGGCGACACGGCAAGACACAGTACCTAAACCGGACATTGACGCTGAAGTCGGAACTCTTGGCGGTGTAGAAGTGATTGACCTAGGGAATGGTCTGTAGAAACCACTAAATTTGGAGCGGAGAGGGGGGGATTCGAACCCCCGTTATCCTTGCGGATAAATTAGTTTTCGAGACTAACGCGATCAACCGCTCTGCCACCTCTCCGTGCGGGTGATTGTAGGACGCGCTTCCGCCGCCGACAATCCGCGGCCGGCCAAGTTGTTGGCGGGTCCGCCCGCGCCGGATTTGGCGGTCGTGCCGGTCGTCGGTCTATGATGAGGTTTGAGGCCCGTGCCGGGCGGGCGGGGGCGGGTTCGCCGTATCGTGCCTGTTCTGCGGGGGGCCGGTTGCAAGATGCGTTCCGGACGCGCATAGAGTAATGGTGAGAACACGCGGCGCGGCCGATGATGTGGGGGTCATTGGACGACGACGCACCTAGGGGAAGGAAGAAAATCCATGTTCAAGCATTGCCTTCCGATCATGATCGGGTTGGCGGCGGTGGCGCCGCTGTCCGCCGGGGAAGCCGAGAAGTTCTTCGCCGAGCGCGCCAAGGATTTCGGGACCGTGCCGTTCGGGCCGGCCCAAGTGCACCAATTCAAGATCACCAACACCACCGGCCAAGTGGTGCGGATCGCCAGCGCCCGCGTGTCCTGCGGGTGTACGGCGGCCACGATCCCGGTCAACATGCTCAAGCCGGGCGAGAGCACTTACCTGACGGCCACGATGGACACCAAGCGGTTTAACGGGCCGAAGGAAGTGATTATTTACGTTTCGTTCTCGCAGCCATACGAGGAAGTCACGCTTTCGGTCCGGGCCAATCGGAGTGACGCCGCCGTCGCGGTCGTTCCCGCCGCCCCGGCGGTTGTCAAGACCGCCGAGACGTTAATGATGGGCAAGGTCCGCAAGGGGGCCGAGGGGGCCGGCTCCGTACAAATCACCGTGCGGAACGACCCGAACTTCACGGTGTTCGGGACGGCCAGCGGCACGGACTTCGTGACGGGGGCCGCGAAACTCGTGAAGCGCGACCGCCTCGAAGTCGTATACGAAGTAACCGCCACGATGAAGCCGGGCCTCGACGTGGGCGTGTGGACGACGGACCTGACTTTGACCACGGGCAACTCGTCATCGCCGACGATCCGCGTTCCCGTGATGGTCGAAATTGTCGCCCCGATCACGGCCACCCCGCCGCAAGTCCAGTTCCCGTCGGTCAAAGTCGGGGACAGCAAGGAACTGATCGTCGTCGTGAAAGGGGACAAGCCCTTCAAGATCGTGGAAGTGAAGGGCGGGGACGGCCTCATCATGGCGGTGGCCGACGGCACGCAGAGCAAGCAGGCCCACATTGTCCGCTTGGTGTTCAAGCCGGAAGCGGCCGGCGAGACGCTGAAAAACATCGTCGTGGTCACGGACAACGGAACCGAGGGGAAAGTGACCATCCCGGTCCGTACAACAGCGAAGATGGACTAACCCCGGCGGGCCGGTCCCACCTCTCCAACCCGTCCCGCCGCCCGGGGCGGGTTTTTTCACGCCCCGGATTGCGTCGGCCGCCGTGCGCCGAAGTCCACGGCTTCAAATATGATAGCCGCGATTCCCACCACCCGCCTGCGGGAGAGAAGACGATGCCGGAGTCGGCCGCCCCTCGCCAATTCAAAAAACTGCTGGTCGCCAATCGGAGCGAGATCGCCACGCGCGTCTTCCGCTCGGCGCACGAGCTGGACATCCGCACCGTCGCGATCTTCTCCTACGAAGACCGATTCGCGCTCCACCGCTTCAAGGCCGACGAAGCCTACATGATCGGCCGGCAGGGGGAGCCGATCAAGGCGTACCTCGACATCGCCGGCATCGTGCGGCTGGCGAAGGACATCGGCGTCGACGCCATCCACCCCGGCTACGGGTTCCTCTCCGAGAACGCCGCCTTCGCCAGGGCGTGCGACGCGGCCGGCATCACGTTCATCGGCCCGCGGGCGGACATCCTCGACGAACTCGGGGACAAGGTCTCGGCCCGCCGCATCGCCAAACTGGCCAAGGTGCCGATCCTCTCGGGCAGCGACGAGCCGATCAAAGACCCGGCGACGGCCCGTCAGATCGCGGAAAAGCTCGGCTACCCGGTGATGGTCAAGGCGGCGATGGGCGGCGGCGGCCGCGGCATGCGGCCGGTGTACGCGGCCGACCAGTTGGAGTCGGCGCTCGACCAAGCGGGCCGCGAGGCTGGCACGGCGTTCGGCGTGTCTGATGTGTTTCTTGAAAAGCTCGTCCGTCGGGCCAAGCACATCGAAGTGCAGTTGCTCGGGGACAACCACGGCAATCTCGTCCACCTCTTCGAGCGGGATTGCAGCATTCAGCGACGGCACCAGAAGGTGGTGGAAATCGCCCCAGCCCCGTACCTAAAAGACGGCACCCGCAAGGCCATTCTGGACGCGGCCTTGGCCGTCGGCCGGGCGGTCAAGTTGAACAACGCCGGGACGGTCGAGTTCCTGGTCGACGCGGACACGGGTGAGTTCTACTTCATCGAAGTCAACCCGCGCATCCAAGTCGAGCACACGGTGACAGAAGTCGTGACCGGGTACGACATCGTGCGGTCGCAGATTCTTATTGCCCAAGGCGAGCCGCTGTCGTGCGACGACATCGGCTTGGGCGATCAGTCCAAGATCACGACGCAAGGGTTCGCCATCCAGTGCCGGGTGACGACCGAAGACCCGGCCAACAACTTCGTGCCGGACTACGGCCGCCTGACGGCGTACCGCAGTTCCGGCGGCACCGGCATCCGCCTCGACGCCGGGACGGCCTTCGCCGGCGCCATCATCACCCCGTATTACGATTCGCTATTGGTGAAGGTGAGCGCGAACGGCCTCCGGTTCAAGGATGCCGCACGCCGGATGGAGCGGTGCCTTCAGGAATTCCGCGTCCGCGGCGTGAAGACGAACATCCCGTTTCTGTTGAACCTCATCACGCACCCGGCGTTTTTGGCCGGCGAGACGACCACCAAGTTTATTGACGAGACAAAGGAACTTTTCAACTTCGAATCCCGCAAGGACCGGGCCAGCAAACTGCTAGGCTACGTCGCCGAAATCACCGTGAACGGACACCCCGAGGTGAAGGGCAAGCCGCCGGCCTTCCGCGGCCCCGTCGCCGTCCCGCCGACGCCGACGACGGACGACCCGCTGCCGAAGGGCACCAAGGACAAGCTCACGGAACTCGGGGCCGAGGGGTTCGCCAAGTGGGTCCGGCAGCAGAAGCCGCTGTTCGTCACCGACACGACGATGCGGGACGCCCACCAGTCCCTGTTCGCCACGCGGATGCGCACCTTCGACATGCTGAAGGTCGCCCCGCGCTATGCCCGCGTGCATTCGGGCTTCTTCTCGTTGGAAATGTGGGGCGGGGCGACGTTTGACACGTCCATGCGGTTCCTCAAGGAGTCGCCGTGGGACCGGCTGCACCGGCTGCGGGAAGCCGTCCCGAACGTCCTGTTCCAAATGTTGCTGCGGGCGGCGAATGCCGTCGGGTACACGAACTACCCGGACAACGTCGTCGAGGGGTTCGTGAAGGAATCGTCGCAGGCTGGCGTGGACGTATTCCGCATTTTCGACTCGCTGAACTGGCTGAAAAACCTCCGGCCGGTGATCGCGGCCGTGCGCAAGACGCCGGGCATTGCCGAGGCGGCGATCTGCTACTCCGGGGACATTCTGGACCCGAAGCGGGACAAGTATTCGCTGACCTATTACGTGAACCTCGCCAAGGAACTCGTGAAGGCCGGCACGCACATCCTCGCCATCAAGGACATGGCGGGACTGCTCAAGCCGTTCGCCGCGAAGAAGCTGGTGAAGGCTCTGCGGGCCGAGGTGGACGTGCCGATCCACTTCCACACGCACGACACGGCCGGCGGGCAAATCGCCTCCTACCTGATGGCCGCCGAGGAGGGCGTGGACATCGTCGATTGTGCGTTCGCCTCGATGGCCGGATTGACCAGCCAGCCGAGTTTGAACGCCGTCATGGAAGCGTTGCGGTTCACGGATCGCGCGCCGGCCTTCGACTTCAACGAGTTGCAGGCGACGGCCAATTACTGGGACGGCGTGCGGAAGTTTTACGAGCCGTTCGAGACGACGCAGAAATACGCCTCGTCCGAAGTGTACCTGCACGAGATGCCGGGGGGGCAGTACGCGAACCTGTACCAGCAGGCCCAGTCCCTCGGCGTTGGTGATCGCTGGAGTGAGGTCGGGAAGACCTACGCGGCCGTCAACCAGATGTTCGGGGACATCGTGAAAGTGACGCCGTCCTCGAAGGTCGTCGGGGACATGGCCCTGTTCATGATGGCCAACAACCTGACGCCGGAGCAGGTGCTGGACCCGGCCCGCGACATCGCGTTCCCGGAGTCGGTGGTGGAGTTCTTCGAAGGCCGGCTCGGCCAGCCGCCGGGCGGGTTCCCGCCGGCGCTCCAGAAGAAGATTTTGCGCGGCCGGCCGGCGACGACGGTCCGCCAAGGGGAAATCCTTCAGCCGGTCGATTTCGACGCTTTGCGGGTCGAACTCACGGCGAAATTAGGCCACGCCCCGACCGAAGAGGATGTGCAGTCACACCTGATGTACCCGAAGGTCTACGCGGACTTCGTCAAGCATCAGGCCCTGTACTCGGACACGTCGATCCTGCCGACGACCGCCTTCTTCTACGGCATGGAGCCGGGCGAGGAGATGAGCGTCGAGATCGAGGCGGGCAAGACGCTGATCGTGAAGTTCCAGACCGTCGGCGACGCCCATACGGACGGCGTGCGGCAAGTGTTCTTCGAACTCAACGGCCAGCCGCGAGAAGTCGCGGTCGGGGACAAGAAATTGGGGGCGTCGGCCCTTGCCAGGCGGGCCAAGGCCGAACTGGGCAACCCGTTGCATGTCGGGGCGCCAATGCCGGGGTCGGTCGTCACCATCGTGGTCGGCGTGGGCGAGACGGTCGCCCCCGGCCAAAAGTTGCTCACGCTGGAAGCCATGAAGATGGAGACAACGCTGTACGCCGAGCGGGCCGGAAAGATCGCCGAAGTCGGCGTCACGCCGCTGACGCAAGTGCAAGCGGGTGATTTGCTGATTCGCTACGAGGCGTGAAGGATCGGCCGTCGGGTGACTGCCGTTACTTCAACTCCTTGCCGTTGACCTTCTTCACCCCGTCACGTGAAAACGAGCCGACAATGTAGCGCATGCCCGGCTGGATGTCTTTCGTGCCGAAGCCGAACACGTCCATGACGCCGTCGGTGTTGGTCGCCTTGATGTCCAGGGAACTGCCGCGGCTGAAGACGACGACGGCGAACTCCGTGGCGAAATTGATGTCCGGGGCCTTCCCCTTGCCAGCCCAGTCTTTCCACAGCTTGGCCATCTGTTCGGACGTGGTGACCAATTTGGCCTCGCCCAAACTCGGGCTAACGTCTTCGATGTCGCCGGCCCACTGGCTGTTGGGTTTCACGAATTTCTTCTCCTCGGCGTGCGCCGGGACGGACAGGGCGACTTGGGCGACGGCCGCCACGGAGCAGAATCGTTTGAACACGGGATGGCCTCGGAAAGGGGCGTCGGGACGATGACACCTGATTTGTAGGCGCGCGGCCGGCATTTAATCACGCCGCGTGACGCGGCCGACCACAATGTCCCGCGACCCGGCGAGCGGGGCCAGCCGGCGGGCTAGTTCCCACGCGGTGGCCGCGTCGGCGGCATGGCCGGAGACGACAATGCGGCCGTCCCGCAGTTCCAGTCGCAAGTCGGCGTACCGCCTGTCAGACGAGCGGAGGCGGGCGATGGCCCGGTAGTCCGGGTCGCGCGACGGCATCGCTTCCGGGTTCAACAGTCGGGCGGTCGGCTCCGCGGTGGCCGGGCCGCTTCCCGTCGGAATCAACTCGACCGGCGGCTTCAAGACGGTGACGGCTTCACGCTCCGCCAGCGGGAGGAACACGGGCGGAGGCGGCGGGGCCAACGTGGGTTGCGCCGTTGCCGCCGGATCAGGCAGGGCAGGGGGTGACGTTCCACCCTTGAGGGCGTCCGACACCTCTTTGAGGAACGTGTCCGTCGCGGGCGTGATCTCGCACTGGTTGATGATGGCCGTCACGCCGGGCATGCCCTCCAGCGCTTTCTCGGCCTTGGCGACGATGGCCCGGCTCGGGGCCGGCCCCCATAAATAGGCCACGCCCTTGCGGTCCACGCGGACGCCCAAGTTTGCTTCAGCCAACTCCTCGTCCGCTTGCAGAAGGGAGTACGCCGTGCGGGAGAGGGCGGCGTCTTGCGGGGCCTCATCGGCCGTGGCTGAAGCGGTCCAACACACGACCCATAGCAGGGTGGAAACGGTGCGACGCATGGCGACGGCTCCTCCCCGGTCAATGGTTCCAAACGGGCGGGTTGTGCGGAAGTTCGCACCTGTTTGAATTGTGGGACACGCCCGGCCGTGCCTGCGGCGGGGTCGGTGAAAGAATTACAAAACAGCGCGGAAGCCGGCGAAGAGGTGCGGGTATTTTGGCGAAAACCGATCAGCGAACCGGGTGCGGTTGCGCGGGTTGTGCGGGCGCCTAAGCGTCTGTGTCAGTGACCGGAGATTTCTTCCATCGCCGCGCGGTCCTGCTTGGCGTTCCGGCGTTCGACGCCGAGCATGGCCCGCACGCCTAACCGGACGATGGTGTACAGGGACCGGGTCGTCTCCTTGAGGCTCACCTTGGACTTGCCGTGCTTGCGGTTCTCGAAAATGATCGGCGTCTCGCCGACGGTCGCCCCGGCAAGGAGGCAGCGGTAGAGCATTTCTTGTTGGAACGAGTAGCCCTTCGACTTCATGCGGGCGAAGTTGACCAGCCGCAGTTTGCTGACGCGGTACGCCCGGAAGCCGCCGCTGGCGTCTTTGATCGGGATGCGCAAGAGAACCCGAACCAGTAAATTCACGCCGCGGCTCATCAGTTGCCGGGACAGCGGCCAGTGTTCGGACCCGCCGCCGGGGACGTACCGCGAGCCGATCACGATGTCGCGCCGCCGCATCCCGGCCAGCATGGCGGGCAGGTAGCGCGGCGGGTGGCTAAAGTCGGCGTCCATGTTAATCATGGCGTCGAAATCGTGGGCGACGGCGTACCGCATGGCGGCGATGATGGCCGTCCCCAAGCCGAGTTTGCCGGCGCGGTGCAGGCAGTGGACGCGCGGGTCGGCGGCCCCCAGTTCGTCCACGATCCGGCCCGTGCCGTCGGGGGAATTGTCGTCCACCACTAAAATGTCCGCGTGGGGGGCGTAGGCGCGGATTTGGGCGATCAATTCGCGGACATTCCCGGCCTCGTTGTACGTGGCGACGGAAACGAGCACGCGGGCGGGCAAACCTTCTTGCATCAAGGGGGACTCCGGCCCTATGCTGAACACCAAGGGGACTCGCGGCAAAGGCGGTGGCACGATGGCGACGACGTTTGTGATAGCGTGTCCGGAGTGTGAGCGACAGGTCAAGGTGTCGGAAGACATCGTCGGCAAGAAGATTCGCTGCAAAGGCTGCGAACACGTCTTCGCCGTCAAAGCCCCCGCGGGGTCGGCCGCCAAGGCGCCGCCCCCCGCGCCGAAGCCCAAGGCCGGCCCCCCGCCGCTGAAGCCGGAGGCGGCCCCGAAGGAGGAGGCGAAGCCGGCGCCGGCGCCCGAAATCGCGGTGAAGAAGCCGTATGACGACGACGACGACGACGGCCCGGCGAACTACGGCGTGACGGCCGAGGAGAGCGATCTGCCGCGGTGTCCCTTCTGCGCCAAAGAAATGGCCTCGGAGACGGCCGTCATTTGCATGAACTGCGGGTACAACACCCGCACGCGGCTGCGGCCGGAAGTCAAAAAGGTCCACGCGCACACCGGCGGGGACATTTTCTTGCACTTGCTGCCCGGCATCCTGTGCGTTGTCGGCATCCTCGTCATGATCGTTTGGGACTTGATCTTCTGCATGAAAATCGAAGGGTGGATTAAGGCGGACCTGTACGACGAGAAGGACGGGTGGGTGGCCGGGATGAACCCCGGCTTCTTTAAGACGATGATGTCCGCCTTGGTGGTCTTTTTGTCGTTCTTGCTCGCGCGAATCGCGTACAAGCGCCTCGTGGTGAACAACAAGCCACAGGAAAAGCAATTGGAGAAGGAAGACAAGTAACACACGCCACACCTCACTCCGGCGGGTGCAACATCCGCCGGACGATGGGGGTCAGGCCGGCGAAGAAAAATTCCACGGCAATCACCATCGTGATGAGGCCCATAAGCCGAAGAAGCACCTTGTTGCCCGCGTCCCCGAGGAAGCGGGCGACTCGCCGCGCCCCTAGGAAGATGGCCAGTGTGAGGGCCAGAACCAGAGTAATGGCGAGCAAGACCATCATTTTCTTCGCGTAAGAAGGGCCGGCCTCGTTCCACAGCACCAGCACGTTGGTGATGGCCCCCGGCCCGGCGATCAGCGGAATGCCGAGCGGCGTCAACGAGATGTCCCCGCCGTCCGGTTCCGGTTCCGCCGCCTCGGCCTTCTCCGCGGGCGCGGGGGCGCGTGTCTTGGACTCCTTGCCTTGCAGCATTTCGTAGCCGATCAGGAAGAACATGATCCCGCCGACCACCTTCATGCTCTCCACGGAGATGCCGAAGAACCGGAAGATGAGCTGGCCGGTGAACGCGAACGTGAACAGGGTGACGAACGCCACCAGCACGCCCTTCTTGGCCGTCGCCCGCTGCTGGGCCGGGGGCATGGCCGCCGTGAGCGAGATGAACATGGGCATCGTGCCCAGCGGCTCGATCATGGCGAACAGGGACACGAAGCAGAACACGCCGAACGCGAGCAGTTCTTCCACCGGCCGGCCCTCCCGCGCGAGTTGACGGAGCGTCCCCTCCGGCGGGGCGTCGGCCCTTGCCCGGGCGGGTGGCTTCGTTATCGTACTTGGAAGCACCCATTTCGCCCCAGCGAGCCAACCATGCCTGAGTTTCAACTCCTCCGCGGCCGGATTTACGACAGCATCACCGAGTGCATCGGCAACACGCCGCTGATCCGCGTCCGCCGACTGGCGGCCGGGTGCCACGCCAACGTGCTGGCCAAGATGGAAAACTTCAACCCGCTGTGGTCCGTGAAGGACCGCATCGGCGTCGCCATGATCGAGGACGCCGAGCGCCGCGGCAAGGTGACGGCCGAGACGATGATTATCGAGCCGACCTCCGGCAACACCGGCATCGGCCTGGCGTTCACCTGCGCCGCCAAGGGCTACAAGCTGACGGTGACGATGCCCGAGAGCATGTCCCTCGAACGGCGCCGCCTCCTCAAGGCCTTCGGCGCCACGCTGGTACTAACGCCCGCCGACAAGGGCATGAACGGGGCCATTGCCGAGGCTGAACGACTGTTCAATGAGATGGGCGGCGAGCCGAAGGCCTTCGTGCCCCAGCAGTTCAATAACCCGGCCAACCCGGAAATTCACCGCAAGACGACGGCCGAGGAAATCTGGGCGGACACCGCCGGCAAGGTGGACATCTTGGTGTGCGGCGTAGGCACCGGCGGCACGATCACCGGGTGCGGCGAAGTGTTGAAGCAGCGGAATCCGGCGCTGAAAGTCGTGGCCGTCGAGCCGGTCAACAGCCCGGTCATCAGCCAGCACATGGCGGGGCAGGAGATCAAGCGCGGCCCGCACAAGATTCAAGGCATCGGGGCCGGCTTCGTGCCGAAGAACTTGAACACGGCCGTCATCGACGAGATCATCAAGGTGACGGACGACGAGTCGTTCGAAACGGCCCGCCAACTGGCCAAGCTGGAAGGCATGCTCTGCGGCATCAGTTGCGGCGCCGCGATGAGCGCCGCCCTGCAAGTGGCCCGCCGCCCGGAGAACGCCGGCAAGAACCTCGTGGTGGTTCTCCCCGACTTGGGCGAGCGCTACCTGAGCACGGCCCTGTACCCGCAAGATGCGTGATTGGCTCGGCCCGTGGGCGGCGGGCATCGGCCCGCCGCCCGGTTTATTTGCTCTCGTCGTCGGTTGCCGTCGGCGGCCGAACACTCGCCCCGAAGAAATGCGCGACGCGCAGCCGCTTCAATTCCGGCTCCATCTTCGCGTCGTAATCCCCCTCGCGGCCCCGGATGAGGTGCGCCCACGGCAGTTGTTGCGTGGCCGCGTCCAGGCGTACGGCGAGGTCGTCGAACGAGCCGATGGGCCGCGCGGGGACGCCGGCGACGACGGTGCCGGGCGCCACATCCTTGTTGACAACGGCCCCGGCCGCGATGATCGCGTTCGGCCCGACAGTGATGCCGGGGAGCAGGATGGCGCCGTAGCCGACGAAGACGTTGTCCCGGATGTCGATCTTCCCGACCGAGTCGAGCCGCTTGCCGACCGCCCGGCCGATGACGCTCACCGAGGCGTCGTGCCCGATCAAGGCGCAGGTGGAGAGCGTCACGTTGTTGCCCAAGCGGACGTAGGCGGGGTCGGTGACGCACACGTCCGAGTTGATGCGACAGTCCCGACCGACGGCCGCGAAGTCCCCGTGGCGGCGCATATATTCCGCGTACTCGTCGCTCCGCGGCCGGCACAGCTTCATCCAAAGCATTTTGCCCCGCCCGTGCCGCATGGCCATGCGGCGCACCAAGGAGCGTACGAGACGCAGAAGCATGAGTAAAGTTCTCCCCCAGCCACGATCCGTTATAACTCTTCGACGGCGACCGGGCCGAATGCCGACGTCAGTGCCGCCACGACTACGTTGATCGCCGCCTGTCCGCCACCCCCGCAATGGTCGCAGAAGTACAAGCCGCCTGTCTCCATGATAACGGTCGCCTCCGGCCAGTCACTGACGGATTCGTCCAACCCGAGGACAAAGCGGTGATCCGGTGCGTGCAGTTCGCGCACCGCCGGCAATCGCCGGACGACATCGGCGATTGCCTCGGAGGAGGGGGCGGCGAAACCCAGACTGTATTCGATCCCCATTACGAATCCCCGTCGGGAACGCGCGTGCTGGCTTTCGGCCCCGCCAATCGATCCGCCAACACCGTGATCTCCTCCCGCATCACCACCCGCGCCAGCCATTCCGGCGGGATGCCTTCCTCCCCGTAAAACGCCCCGGCGAGTTGGCCGCAGACGGCCCCCGTCGTGTCGGCATCGTCACCCAAATTCACTGCCCGAAGCACGGCGTCGCGGAACGAACCGGTTTGCCAGAAGCACCACGCCGCGGCCTCAAGACAGTGAATGACGTAACCAGACCCGGAAAGCCCGCCTTCCGCTTTCGCCCGGTATTCGCCGAGGGCGATGCCGCGCACATTTGGCGTGAGGAATTGGTACGGGTCGTGACCGAACAACACTTCTCCTTTGCTCTGCCCGTTCAATCCCGCACAAATCATCGCGGCCAGCAGTTGACTCGATTCGATGCTTTCCGGGGAGCCGTGCGTGGTCCGGGAACTCTCCCCGGCCATGTGGACTGCCTGCTCGACATTCGGGTGGAAGTACATGGGAACGGGGGCGAGTCGCATGATGCAGCCGTTGCCGGAGGACTGCGGGTCGGGGTTCCCGGCGAACGGGTTGCCGTTCTGTTGAAACCGGAGCAACGCCCCGCGGACCGTCAGGCCGATGTCGAAACATCGGCCCGTGCTGCTCAGGTAGCCGTTTTCGTACCAGTCGCAGTACCGCCGCATTTGATCGGCCGCGTCGAAGCCCCCGAGATCGGCCAAGCTCGTGCCCAAGCACAGGGCCATGGACGTGTCGTCCGTCCACGCCCCGACTGGCAATTTGAAGGGGCCGCCGCCGATCATGTCAGTCATCGGCGGGAATGTGCCACGGGCGCAAAACTCAACCGTTGTGCCGACGGCGTCGCCGCAGGCGAGGCCGAGAATGCAGCCGCGTTGGCGGGAAGAGAGGGTCATGCGAATGCCTTAAAATGAGCCGACCGCCGTGAGGCGGCGGGTGG
>JAYUGD010000074.1:0-2550 GCA_043767785.1 Zavarzinella sp.
TAGCACAAAGCCGGCTCGCCGGAAACGCCATCCAGCGAAGCCAGGCGGTCCAGGCAGGCCGCGCAAAAGCGAAGAGGCGTGATCCTTGCGAATCACGCCTCTTGCGGGGTGGCGAAACAAACGTCGGGCTGGCGGGATTTGAACCCACGACCTCCTGCACCCCAAGCAGGCGCGCTAGCCGAACTGCGCTACAGCCCGATCAATCGACGTCTGAACCCGATTGCCTGGGAGGACATCCCGGGCTGGGGCCGGGTTCAGGAAGATAGTTTATGAACCCCGGCCGGCGCGTTTCAAGGGGGCGTCGAATTCCCCGCCGGGCGAGGGCGTCCATATCCTGACCTCCGCGATGAATCCGCCGGGAGCAGTTCCCGGCGGTCCTCGGCACGACTCGTTCCCGATGGGAGTATCGATGAATCGGTTTGGCGTGAAGGGGCTGGCCTTGGCCGCCCTGGTGTTCTCCATGGCCGCCTTGCTCGGCGGCGGCGCCTCGGTCGCCGAGGACAAGAAGGAAGAGAAGAAGGGCAAGAAGGAACTCGGCAAGCTCGTCACCATCAAGCACGTGATGGCCGCCCAGAACCAACTCGGCAAGGCCGTCCCGTTGGCCATCGAGGCCGGCGAGTGGGACCTGGTGAAGAAGCAGGCGACCGACTGGGTCCACGCGGCCGAAGTCCTGGCCGGCCAGACGCCGCCGCGGGGCGAGAAGGAAAGTTGGAAGGACCTGACGGACAAGTACACGGCCGAGGCGAAGAAGCTGCTGGCCGCCGCCGACAAGAAGGAAAAGGACGACGCGACCGCCTCCCTCACCGCCCTGAGCGGGTCGTGCAAGGCGTGCCACACGGCGCACAAGCCGCCGAAGAAGTAATTGCCGACAATGACCAATGACCAATGACCAATCACGAGTTTGGTCATTGGTCATTGCGTTCTCGCCAGTCGTCCAGCAAATCACCCAGCGTTTGGTCAATCGCGTACTCCGGCCGCCAGCCAGTGGCGTGAATCAATTTGGCGGCGTCCACGCGGCTGATGACCGGGTCGGCGGCGCGGGCCGGGTCGGGTTGTTCGATCACTTCCACGTCGACGCGGGACAATTCCCGAAGCCGGGTAAGGATGTCGCGGACCGCGTGCGTGCGGCCCGTGCCGGCGTTGTACGCCTCACCCGTTGTTCCCTTTTCCATGAGCAGGGCGTAGGCCCGCACCATGTCCCGCACGTCCGTGAAGTCCCGCAGCGCGTCCAGCCCGCCGGTCCGGATCACGGGGGGCTGGCGGCCGGCCTCGGCGGCGGCGAGTTGCCGGGCGAAGTTACTGGCGGCGTAGTCGGCCGGCTGGCCGGGGCCGATGTGGTTGAACGGGCGGACGACCACCACGTCCAAGCCGGGGTGGCGCGTCACTTGGTAACTCAACACGTCGGCGGCCGCCTTGCTGGCGGCATACGGCGAGGTGGGCCGCAGCGGCTGGGCCTCGGTGCAGACCGGGAACGCCGGGCTAGCGTCGCCGTACACGAGGCCGGTGGAGACGTACAGCACGCGCGCCTTCATGTCGGCGACTGCCAGCGCGTCGTACAGCGACTGCGTCGCCGTCAGGTTCCCGGCCCACGCGGCGTGCGGTTCCTTGAACGACTTGCCGGCGTTCGCGTACCCGGCGAGGTGGAAGACCCACTGCGGCTGAAGGTGTTGAAGAAGTGTTGAGAGAGCGGCCGTCTCGCGCAGATCGAGGGCGTGCAGCGGGACGGCCTTGGCGACTTCCGCCCAGCGGGCGGCCCACGGGGCGCCGCGCGTCAGGCCGACGACTTCGTGGCCGTCGCCCAACAAGTGGGCGGCGAGGTGGCCGCCGACGAACCCGGTCGCCCCGGTAATCAGGCATCGCATCGCGTCAGGCCCCGGCAGCGCTTCAGGTCGAAGTCCACCATCCGCTTGATGAGGCCGGGGAAGTCCAACTCCGGCGTCCAACCCAAGCGCGTCCGGGCTTTCGTGGGGTCGCCGAGCAGCAGGTCCACCTCGGCCGGGCGCATGAACGCCGGGTCCTGCACGGTGTACTTTTGCCAGTCCAGCCCCGCGTGGCCGAAGGCGATCTCGATGAGTTCCCGCACCGTGTGCGTCTCACCGCTGGCGACGACGTAATCTTCCGGCGTGTCCTGTTGCAGCATCAGCCACATGGCCCGGACGTAATCGCCGGCGAAGCCCCAGTCTCGCCGGGCGTCGAGGTTGCCGACGCGAAGTTCTTTTTGCAGGCCGCACTTGATGCGGGCGACGGCGTCCGTCACCTTGCGAGTCACGAACTCCCGGCCGCGGCGCTCGCTCTCGTGGTTGAAGAGAATCCCCGAGACGCAGAACATGCCGTAACTCTCGCGGTAGTTCACCGTGATGAAGTGCCCGTACGCCTTGGCGACGCCGTACGGGCTGCGCGGGTAGAACGGCGTCGTCTCCGTCTGCGGGGACTCCAACACCCGGCCGAACATCTCGCTGCTGGACGCCTGGTAAAACTTGATCCCCTTCGCGTCCGCCTGGCGGATTGCCTCCAGCATGCGGGTGACGCCCATGGCCGTGATGTCGGCCG
>JAYUGD010000075.1:0-2549 GCA_043767785.1 Zavarzinella sp.
TGGCTCGCCTTCCTCGCTGCGCTCGGGAGCGAAGACATTGCCTCTTTAACGCCCTTGTCAGCCATTCGCGCCGGGCGATAATTCTCGCATCAAAATAATGCCTCTCTCCCCTGAATCTCCTCCCTTCCCCAGTGTTTGCGTATTATCTTCTGAGAGTAATTATCGGAACCCGTTGTCCCCCAACGACTTGACACGGGGACATTGACGCTCCGTTCCCGGCCCCTCTCCCGCGTGGGCCGTCCGTGAGTCTTATGAACGAAGTCCTCCGCGAGTTCTTGCTCGAGACGCACGAGAACCTCGCGCAGATCGACAACGACCTGCTCACTCTCGAAAAGAACCCGACCGAGCGGGAGACGCTCGCCCGCGTGTTCCGCGCCATCCACAGCGTCAAGGGGACGGCCGGGTTCATCGGGCTGGCGAAGTTGCAGGCCGTCGCCCACGCCGGCGAGAGCCTGTTGAGCCGGCTGCGGTCCGGCAAACTCACGTTCAACCGGCCCATCGCCTCGGCCCTGCTCGCGACCATCGACGCCCACCGCCAAGTCCTCGCCAGTTTGGAGGCGACCGGGGAAGAAGGCGCCGGCGACTTCTCGGCCGTGATCGCCCGGCTGGAACACCTGCGCGAGACCGGCGGGCTTGACGAACTCGGCGAAGTGGCCGAACCGGCGGTTGAGACGGCGACGACGGTGCGGGTTATCCCGCAACGGCCTTCGCCGACGCCGACGGTCCGAACCGCCGTCGAGCCGGTCGCCCCGGCCCCCGCGCCGCCGATTCCCGATCCGGTTCCGCCGATTCCAATCGCCGCGGAACCGCCGGGGCCGGAACCCGTCGCGCCGGCCCCGGCCGCCGATGCGGAGCCGCGGGCCTCGGCCGTCTCGGACAGTTCCATTCGCGTGGACGTCGGCCTGCTCGACACGCTGATGACGCTCGTCGGCGAACTCGTGCTGGCGCGCAACCAGATCATGCAGTTCAGCGCCTCCCAAGAAGACGGGGCCTTCCTCGGCACGGTCCAACGGCTCAACCTGCTGACGACCGAGTTGCAGGCCGGCGTGATGAAGACGCGCATGCAGCCCATCGGCAACGTGTGGGCCAAGTTCCCGCGCGTCGTCCGCGACTTGGCCGTCGCCTGCGGCAAGCAGGTGCGCTTCGAGATGGACGGCCGCGAGACGGAGCTGGACAAGACGATCATCGAGGCCATCCGCGACCCGCTGACGCACATGGTCCGCAACGCCGTGGACCACGGCATCGAGCCGCCGGCCGACCGCGTCAAGGCCGGCAAGTCGCCGGACGGCCGGCTCACGCTGCACGCCGCCCACGAGGGCGGAAAAGTCATCATCGAACTCGCCGACGACGGCGGCGGCATCGACCCGCAGCGCGTCCGGGCCAAGGCGGTCGCCGCCAAAGTCGTCACGGCCGAAGAGGCGGCCAAGTTGTCCGACCGGGAGTTGGTGAACCTCGTGTTCCTGCCCGGCTTCTCGACGGCCGACAAGGTGACGCACTTCTCCGGCCGCGGCGTCGGCATGGACGTGGTGCGGACGAACATCGAGAAGATTGGCGGGGCCGTCGATATTGAAAGCCGCGTCGGCCTCGGCACCACGGTGACGATGAAGATTCCGCTGACGCTGGCGATCATCCCGGCCCTGACCGTCACCAGCGCCGGCGACCGCTACGCCATCCCGCAGGTCAGCCTGCTGGAACTGGTGCGCCTCGACGCGGAACAAGCCCACGCCCGCGTCGAACACATCCACGGGCAGCCGGTTTACCGCCTGCGCGGGGCGCTGCTGCCGTTGGTGTACCTCGACAGGCACTTGCACGGCGACGCGGCGCCGGCCCACGACCGGGACGTGAACATCGTCGTCCTGCAAGCCGACGACCGCCAGTTCGGCTTGGTGGTGGACGCCGTCCACGACACGGAAGAGATCGTGGTGAAGCCGCTGCAAAAGCAGCTCAAGGGCGTGGCGGCCTACGCCGGGGCGACCATCATGGGCGACGGCCGCGTGGCCCTGATCCTCGACGTGCTCGGGCTGGCCCAAGGCGCGAACGTCCTCGCCGGCCCGCGCGGCCGCGGCCACGCCGACCGGGCGGCGACCGTGCCGACCGCGGCGCGCGACTCGCTGCTGGTATTCGCCCCGACCGGCGGCGGCCGGATGGCGATCCCCCTCTCGCTCGTGTCCCGGCTGGAGGAGTTCCCGCGCGCGATGCTGGAACAAACCGGCCCGCGCGACGTGGTCCAGTACCGCGGCGAAATCCTACCGTTGGTGGACGTGTCCCGCGAACTGGGACGACTGGCCGGCTCGACAATCGCCTCGCATGGATCGACGGCCGACACCGTGCCCGTCGTGGTGTGCGGCTCGGTCGGCTTGGTGGTCGGGGCAATCCTCGACATCGCGGACGCGGACGTCGCCGGCCGGGCCAAGGCGAGCCGGCCGGGCGTGCTGTTCACGGGAATCGTGCAGGGCCGCGTGACGGAGTTTTTGGACGTGGGGGCGGTGACGGCGGGGGTCCAACCCGTGGCCGTTTAGCCGCGACGCGACGCTTCGGAGTGGAGCGCG
>JAYUGD010000076.1:0-2544 GCA_043767785.1 Zavarzinella sp.
GGCCGTCTGCGACAAAAGCTGTTCGCCGACGCAACGGCGTAACAGTTTCGGGATGAACGCCAAACCCACGCAAGAGAAAGTTGAATACAGCCCACCCTCCACCTGTCCGCCGGCGCCGGCCCCGCCCCCGCGCCGCCGGCCGCCGTCCAATCCGACGCCGCGAAGGACGGCGAATGAGGCGCTGCCGCACGGTCGGGGATCGTTCGGCCGCGGCGGCCCCGTTCATCCGTTCGGTTCCCGCGGAATACGATCCTCTGCTTGGATTGTGAAGGTAGTGGGTTTCACGGCTGGCAAGGCGAGGGAGGCCATCGACCGGATGACCGCCTTCATGTTCTCGGGCATCGTGTCCCACGCGTGGATGAGGCGAACCAGGTCCGGGTCCGCCAGAACACTTGGATCAGTGGCAGGTACAAGGGGAGGTGCGAGTGCCGAATGTGATTCGCCGTAAGTGGTGACGGACAATGGGTTGTGTGAAACGGCCTGATGACTCTTAATCAGCGGGTCCACGGTTCGAACCCGTGCGAAGGCAGTTCCTTCTTTCTCCATCACTTCCCCTCGTAAGCCATCAACTCCTTCCAAATCAAACACTTTTAACGTACGGAGCGCCCAACAAAGCGCCGGACAACACGTCGCGCCCGGCCCGAGCCTTGAAGAGGAAGCCGAAACGTGAACACGCTCTTCCTCGTCGGGCTGATCGTGACCGTTTGGTTAATGCTCCAGACCGCCGTGCTGTGGAAGGTTTCCCGGGCCGGGTGGTCGCCACCTTGCGGCGTGGGCCGGGTCGCCTTCTTGGCCGGCCTGCGATTGGTCGTCACCGTCGGTTTATGGGTTCTCGCGGCAAGTTTGCACGAAGACATAGCCGGGGCGCTGGGGCTGGCGGGTACGGTGATTGTGACAGACGTATGCTTGGCGCCTGTCCTCTTCCGTTGGCTCCACGTCAGCCCGGCTAAGAAAGCCGTGAAGTTTTGGGGCAGTCAGTTTGTGGGCGGCTTCGCGGCCAGTTTTCTGGTCATTGCAATGGCGGGTACGTGCCTCGGGATGGCGTACATTCCGAACAGTTCGATGTCTCCGAACATCCGCGGGTATCACGTCGTCGAGACTCTGCCGGACGGCACGCATCTGGTCATCGCCGCCAACACGCCGGGCGACCCGGATGGTATCCCGCCGGGTATGCCGTCCGGGGCGATCTTGGCGGAGACCTACGAATCCCGCGATGCGCCCCGGCCGGAGCGTCACCAGTTCCCGGCTGACCGCGTTCTGTGGAACAATACTAAGACTCCCCAGCGGTGGGACGCCGTCGTCTTTTCATACCCGGATCGGCCGGGGGACACGTTCATCAAGCGGGTTGTGGGCCTGCCGGGCGAGCGGATGGAGATTCGAGACGGGGCTGCGTGGGCGAACGGGGAACGACTATCGCCGCCGGCCCGGCTCGGGCCGATCCGGTACACGGCGGCCGTCGCCGGCCGGCCCGACCAATGGGCCTTGGAAATGGACGAGTGCTTCCTGCTCGGAGACAACACGGACCACTGTGCCGACTCGCGGCACTGCGGCCCTGTTCCGCTGCGCTTGATCGACGGCGTCGTGACCGCCATCTATTGGCCGCCCGGCCGGTGGAAGTTGGACCCGTGAGACGGTCCCGTCGTCGGCTCACTCCTCCTCGTCCGCGTCGTTCCAGTCCAACTGCTTGACCTTGTTGGCGGCGTCCACCAGGATCACGGTCGGCTCGAATTTGCGGGCCTTCTTGGCGGGCAGCGTCGTGTAGGTGGCGATGATGACCAAGTCGCCGGGCTTGATGAGGTGGGCGCCGGCGCCGTTGACGCAGACGGCGCCGGAATGCCGCGGGCCGGGCAGGGCGTAGGTCACGAGGCGGGCGCCGTTGGTCACGTCCCAGACGTGGATTTGCTCGTAGGGGAGGATGTCGGCCGCCTCCAGCAACTCTTGGTCGATGGTCAGGCTCCCCTCGTAGTGCATGTCCGCCCCGGTCACGGTCGCCCGGTGGATCTTCGACTTGAACATCACCCGTTGCATGAGAGCCACGCCCTTCCGCTCAGTTCGGTTCAGCCAACACCCCCATTCTAGGGTCGGGCCGGCCGGGCGGCACGCCTTGCCGCGCGGGGGCCGGGCGGGGATAATCGGCGGATGGCCGCCGCCGAACTCCGCACGATCTCGCTGGTCCGCCCCGCCGACGACCGCGGCGTGTTCGTGTTCCGCATCGTCGCGGCCCGCCGGACGGCCTTCTACGCGGCCAAGGAGATCCCCTGCCACATCGGCGGCCGCGGCTTCGCGTTCCACAAATTAGGCGTCGGGGAGTTGATGCACGCCCGCGTCGGCCGCCGCGAAGACTGCTCGTGCGAGTGCCTCGGATTTTTACGCTGGGAGCGGTGCCGGCACGTGCTGGGGCTGGCGGCGCTGATCCGGAAGCACGGGCTTTAAGGTTTTCAGCCCCAACGGGGCGTTCGCTTGTAGCCAGGCCCGGAAGGGCCTGGAAGATGAGCCATCAAACGACCAAGCCCTGAAGGGGCGGCCGGAACTGGGGCACAGTTC
>JAYUGD010000077.1:0-2543 GCA_043767785.1 Zavarzinella sp.
AATACGCTCGTAGTCGTCGGTCACGCGGGAAACCATGTGGATGTGCGGGTCGATGTACGGCATGAAAGCGCCTCGATTCGAGAGACCGTCATCATATTCGGCGGGGCGTTGACGACGTTGCGAGAACGAACAGACCGCGGGCCGGACGCGGGACTGTTCCCCGTCCGGCCCGCGGTCGGGCGCGGTGTCGAATTCGCCGCGGGACGGCGGCGTCAGCGGGCGCGGGTGGCGGCGGGCACGCCGGACGGCGACGCCTCTTCAGCCTTGGCCGCTTCGGCCGTGGGGGGGACCAGTTGCTCTTGCGGCGCCGAAGCGGCGCCGACGGCCGCCGAAAAATCTTGCGGGCCGAGCGGGCCGTCCAGGCGGTAGATGTTTGCCATAGTTACAGGCCCTTCAATCCGGCCGGTGGTCGCGAAAAACTTGATCGGCATAACTGACTACCCCTTGTTGAACCATTCCGTCAACAGGCGTGACGACGCCAAGGACAGTACCTGCCGTGTCGTCGCGTCATCCATCATTGTAGCATCGTCCATCTCGTTTGCAACCTTGACTGATCCGACATTGCGGACGCCGATTCGGACGACGGCCAGCGGCGGCAGGTCTGGCGTGCCGATCAAGTCGAACCAGAGTGGCACGCACACCAACGCGAGTTCCTCAGAATCAAAACCGAGATGATTGGCCTCGTTATCGTCGTCAGGCCTGTGTTCCTTTTTCGCGGCCCCCCACCAGGCTTGGACCATCAGGTGCCGTTCGTGATTCAAATGGATCCGTTGCGGGGGTTGGGGGAGCGGGGGAACGTTTTCGCCGGTCAGCGACAAGTACGCCCGCCGCTCGGCCCACTGGCCGTCGGCCGACTTGACGTACAGTCCGAGCGTGGTGCAGCCCCTGAAGGCAGGGATGCGGAGCGGGCCGGCGAACGCCGCCAGCAATTCCGAACAGCGGTCGGCCGTCAGCGCCTCCGCGCCGGCCGCGCCGGCGCGAGGATTGCGGAGAAGGTCATCGACAGCCTTTGCTTGGGCGGGCTTCCAGCAGAGGGTGTAGTCCCGGTTCGGCCGCGGGAACGGGACGCGGAGGCTGTACTGCCCCTTGGCCAGAGACCGCAGTTGGTTTTGCAAGGCCGCGGACTCGGCGGCGTGTTCGGGGCCGGTCTCCGGTTCGTGGACCGTCACGCGCACGGCGGGGTCGCCGCCGGCCGGCGCCGGGGCGAACTCCGGGGGCAGGCTGAGGTGGACTTCGAGGGCGGAAACCGTGTAGCCTTTCGTCGAGTTGGACCAGAACTCAAACCCTTCGCTCCGGAAGTTCCCGAGCCGCCTGTCGTGGTTGAGCGCCGCGAGTTCTTCAGCCGTCAACACGCCGCCGCCTTCCCACGTGTACTGCACGCTGACGCGGACCAATACGCCCCGGAACTTCGGCGGGACCACGAATTCCAGGTGCCAAGCGTGGACTTCGTTCGCAATGGCTCGAAAGTCCGCCTTGACCTCTTGCGTCCCCGCCTCGCCGGACAACACGACTTTCGGCCCCACAGGCCGGCCGGTGGAGTTGGTCACGCGGTGCCGGACCTGCGCGTCTTTGAATTTCCAATTCGTCCACAGCCAGTACAGTTGCACGTCCCGCTGCCGCGTGAACACGATGAACTTGACGATCTCGTTCCGGTAGACGGCCCAGACCTCGCCGGTGTCGATGAAGGCCCGGCGGCGGGCGCGGGACTGGCGGACCTGTTCGGGAGAGTACAGGACCAAGTCGGCGTCGCGGTCCTGTTTCCAGACCCCGTCTTCGATCAAGACGCGGCGAAGGAGGACCGAGCGGTCCGGGGCCAAGATCAGGACGTTGAAACTGGCGTCCTGCTCGCGGCACCCGACGTGGGAATCGTTCCCCGTGACGGACCCGGCGGCGACGACGCGAACCGGGGCGCACCCCTCTTCCAAAGACTCGTAGGACCCCCAGTTGTGCCGGTGCTCGTGGCCGTGCAACGCCACGTCGACGCGGGACGCGGACAACCGATCCAGCAACGCGCCGGTGTTGACCAGACACGTCGCGTTGACGAGGTCCGTGGCGTTCTTCTCCCGGTCTTGTTCCAAGGCCCGGACGGGCAACAAGTGATGGTGGACCAACAACACACACAGGTCGAACTCGGCGTGGGTGCCGTCGTCACGTTCGCCCTTGGAGGCGTCCTTGAGCGGCTGCAATTCGGCGGACGAGATCTTCCCGCGGGCGAAGAAATCCGCGTCCTGGCTGGACTCCAGCGACAAGAGGCCGATGTCCCACGCGCCCGCCCCTTGGCCCAAGGCGACCGCGGTCGTCTGTTTGGCGGACAAGCGTTGGTCAATGAACTTCGAGTCGAACAGGAGGCTGCGCTCCCCGGCGCGGAACTCCTTGACGCGGGCGTCGAACCACGCCTTCAACCGCTTCTCGAGAAAACCCGGACTGCCCAACCCGACGATGAGAACGGCGACCAAACCGACGACCAAGCCAATGAGGATGCCGACGAGCGGGCCGGCCGCCATGGCCAACCCGCCGCCAATGATGACGGAAAGAACAAGCCC
>JAYUGD010000078.1:0-2541 GCA_043767785.1 Zavarzinella sp.
GGGCGACCGCCGAGGGCCTTGCCGACGCTCTCCTTCACGGGCGTCAGGTCGAGCAGCGTCTCGTTCACGTCGAACAAAATGATCTTGGGTCGTGCCATGTGAGAGTATCCTTTGTTGTCAGTCAGGCCGTCGCCAGCAACGGCGAACTGCACGGTTCTTTTCCCGACGTATCACGTCTTAGCCAATCCTTTTCCCCGCCGCCCTGAGTCTGGCCCGAACAATCCGGGAAACGGCCCTTGACCCCGTACCATACTACGGGGTGTATGATGTCCTTGACGAGCGAAAGGACGAAGCGATGAAGTCGTTGACCATCGGGCAGCTTGCCGACCAAGCAGGTGTCGGGATCGAAACCGTCCGGTTTTACGAGCGGCAAGGGCTGCTCGAAGAACCGGCCCGGAAGGACTCCGGCTACCGGCAGTACGAGGCGGGGGTCGTGGCCCGGCTGCGGTTCATCAAGGGGGCCAAGGAACTCGGCTTCTCGCTCAAGGAGGTCAAGGAACTCCTGGCCCTCCGGGTCGATCCGAACACGTCCTGCGGAGACGTGAAGGCGAGGGCCGAGGCCAAGATCGCCGACATCGAGGAAAAGATCAAAACCCTCCGGCGAATGAAGAAGTCTCTCGCCCGACTGACGACGGAGTGCGGGGGAAAAGGCAGCGGGAGTGAGTGTCCCATCCTCGATGCGCTGGACGGACGCCACGCCATCACGAGAAAGGAAAATTGACCATGACAAGCACGGTCACCGAATGCCCGACCTGCGGAAAGAACGGCAAGGCCGTCTCGCCGACCACGCTGCGGGCGTTGCTCAAGGAAGAGTTCGTCGGACGGGTGGCCGAGACGGAATACCGCTTCTGCGATGCGAAGGGTTGTGACTCGGTGTACTACGGCAAAGGCCAGACGTTTACCAAGGCGGAACTGAAAGTCGCCGTTGGCGTGAAGGAAACTTCCGGCGAGCGACCGCTGTGTTACTGCTTCGGCCACTCGGTCGGCACGATCACGGAGGAACTCCGCACGAAAGGCCGGTCGGATGCCTTGGACACCATTCGCCGGAAGATGAAAGACCCCGGCTGTGCGTGCGAGGTCACGAACCCGTCCGGCTCCTGCTGCCTCGGCACGGTCGCCAAAGGCATCGAGACGGCGAAGGCCGAACTCAACCCATCTGTGCCGCCATCCGGGAACAAGGCCGAGACGATCTCCAAGGTCGGCACGGTCCTGTCGGCAGTCATGGCGTCGGCCTGCTGCTGGCTCCCGCTGCTGCTGCTGGCCTTCGGCGTGTCGGGGGCGGGCATCGCCGGGGCGTTGGACGCCTACCGGCCCGTGTTCATCACCCTGACGGTGGCGTTCCTTGCGGCGGCGTTCTACTTCACCTACCGGCCACGAAAGGCGGCAGCGGCGTCCGAGGATTGCTGTGCGACTCCCGGCCCGGCCAGCACGAGCCGGGCGGCATCGCCATCCGAAGGCTGCTGTGCCACTCCCAGCCCCACCAGCAAACGTCGGTTCGGCATGATGTCGCTGAACAAGGTGATGCTGTGGGTCGTCACGGTCATGGCCGTCGCCTTCCTATTCTTCCCGCAGTACATGAAGTTCTTCATGTCTGGGGGCGGGGCCGGGGAGCGTGTCACGGACAACCCGCTGGTCAGGACGACGACCTACTCCGTGCAGGGCATGACCTGTGAGGGCTGCTCGGCGCTTGTCGAGAAGGCCATCAAAGACGTTCCCGGCGTCCTGAGCGTCAAGGTGGACTTCGACACGAAGCGAGCGGTCGTGACCTCGGAAGCGTGTTGCCCGGCCCCGACCGAGCCGATCATCCAAGCGGTCCAGAAGGCCGGGTATCGTGCGACCGTGATCGAGCCGGACCCCAATCCCGGCCCGGTCGGGAAGCCGCCGACCGGAAATGAAAAGTAAGCGGGGGCGGTCCCTGCCGAAGTTCGAGTGCGGTGTTTTCGGAGGAAGTAATCATGAACCGAAGGAAATGGCTCTGGGCGGCTATGCTGGCCCTCCCCCTGGCCGTGGCTGGTGTGGCCTATGCGAACTCGCAGGGGCAGTCCTACACTTGCCCGCTGACGGGCGAGCAACTGCCCTGCCCGAACTGCTGCCCGCTCAACGAGAGCAAGCAGCAGGCCCAGGAGCAGACCGTCACCTGCCCGGTCACGGGCGAGGAACTGCCCTGCGAGAAGTGCTGCCCGCTTAACAAGGGCAAGTGACGCTTCGGAATAAGAAGTGGAAATCGCAGCACGCCTCACTCGTTGGTGAGGCGGGCGAGCAGCGAGACCTTCCAGTCGCCGACAAGCATGTGGCCGTGATTGAGGTTGCCCCGTTGCTCATCGCTTCTTGACGGCTCGAGCGTACTGGACCGGCAAAAGATCCTGGGCCTTGTCGTCGCCGAGTTCCAAGGCGGCGTGGTACGGCCAGTAAGGGTCACGCAGCATCTCTCTCGCCAGTACGACAAGATCGGCGTGCTGATCTCGAACGACTTCTTCTGCTTGCTGCGGCTCGGTGATTTGCCACCCCACGGCGGTTGGGATTGCCGCCTCTCGCCGGATG
>JAYUGD010000079.1:0-7172 GCA_043767785.1 Zavarzinella sp.
GGGCGGGAGTCGGCGGGGACGGCAACGGCGGCATGTCGGCGTGATACGAATTCCCGCCCGAAGCGCAAGGGGCTGTTCAGGGGGCTGAGGCGTTACGAATCCCCGAAATGCCCACGCGAAGCCGTCGGGATGAAAAAGCAGCCTCATGAGCCGTGTATAGGTGCTTCCAACACCCCGCAGCACACACGGCACGCACATTACGATCCTTTTCCGGGTCGTGCAACCGAAAAGGGGCAAGTCCGCCACACGGTTTCGCCGAGTTCGATTGACGATTTGGCGGACTTGACTGTCAACACCAGATTCGGGATTATAACTCATCTTTTCCGTCGCTGTTGCGTCGTGCGCCTCGGCCGATACCCGCGGTACTTAACCTGCGGCGGGACGGGCCGCTCACCGGCTTTATCTCCGTTCGGCGGGTTGGCGGGGATGAGGGCGTCGCGGCCGGCGTCGATCAAATCTGGGCGGCCGGCTTGCATCAACTTTTCTTCTCCGCAACGGCCCCGCCGAACACCAACCGGGCGAAGTGGTAGAGGTCGCTCTTCCACACGTTGAAGTCGTGGCCGCCGCCGGGGATGACGCGGTACTCGTGCGGGACCTTCTTCTCGTCCAGCATCTTGTGGACGTTCTCGCTGATGCGGAACAGGCCGTCCTTGTCGCCGCAGGCGACGTAGAGCAGTTTCAATTTCTTGGCGGCGGCCGCGGGGTCTTTGATGAGGTCGGCCGGCTTTTTCGTGTTCGGGGCGGACGAGAACCCGCCGACCCAGGCGAACGTGTCCGGGTTGCCGAGGCCGAAGTTGAGCGACTGGCCGCCGCCCATCGACAGCCCGGCGATGGCGCGGGCCTCGCGGTCGGCCTTCGCCGGGTACGCCTTCTCGACGAACGGGATCAGGTCGGCGAGCAGGTCCTTCTCGAACGCGGCGAACGCCGGCGACTGCTTCGGGATCGGGTCCTTCGCGGTCACGTCCTTCGACGCCCGGCCGTTCGGCAGGACGACGATCATCGGCGCCGCCAACTTGTCGGCGTACAGGTTGTCCAGAATCACGTCCGGCGCGCCGCCGCGCGCCCACTCGTTCTCGTCGCCGCCGATGCCGTGGAGCAGGTACAGGACGGGGTACGTCTTGTCCTTGGCGTAGCCCGGCGGGGTGTAGACCTTCGCCTTGCGCATCCCCCCGACCGTCGTCGAGTCGTACTCGACCGTCTCCACCTTGCCGCGGTCGATCCCGTCGCGCTTCTTGTCGAAGCCCGCCGGCGGCGCCGGGTACTTTTCCGCGGCGTCCCCCTTCTGGGCGAAGGCCGGCGTGGCTAGGACCGACAGCACGACACACGCGAACAGGGACACGATTCGTCCGCTCATTTTTCGTCCTCGTTGGAGGGGTATCGCCGCCGCGACTTGCGGTCGCGCAAGTTCAGGGCAATCTTGACGGGCTTGCCGGTCATCGGGCCCACGCCGGTGTGCCATGTGCAGGTGGAGATGCCTGGTTCCGTTCGCATGAAGGATAGGATAACCGGCGCCTGAGTGAACAGCCGCCGATGGCACGTCCATACGCTTCTGGCGCTATCACTCGGCGCAGGATGCGCCGGTTCCTTACTCCTTCGCCGCCTGCCGGGTGACAATCGGCACGTAGCCGACTTCCAGGCCCTTGGGCGGCGTCACGAGGACGGCCGGGTCGAGGTCCGCGAGTTTGCCGGCGGCCGGGGGGGGCAGATAGTCGCGGTCCTTCGTCCAACTCTTGTGCAGCATCTCCACGCGCTTTTGCAGGCTCTCCCGCTCGGCGGCGGTCAGGTCGGCGTTCAGCAAGGCGGGCTGGTCGGCGAAGCGGTACCAGTAGTAGGTCGCCACACTGCCGTCCCCCAGTTTCGCCTCGAACGGCCCGGCCGCCGGCCCCGGCTTTTTCCAACTGCTCACGGCCTCGTCGGGCGTGACATACGGTTTTGAGGCGGTGCGCTTCCGCGGGAAGGTCACGGCGGCCAAGCCCGTTTCGGCGGGCACGTCCTTGGCGCCGACCACCACCCACTGCTCTTTGTCCTTGGCGTCCTTTGTCAAGCGATAGTATTCCGGAAGCGTGATGAGCGCCCCGTCCTTCCCGTCGGCGTTCGTCACCGCGTCTTTGCCCCAGCGGTAGCCGTAGGTGGTGTCGTCCAGGGCGACGGGGGTGGCGAACGAATTCCACGCGAGCGGGGCCTTCTTGTCCTTGGGGGCGTCGGGCGGGTAGATGCGCCACGTCGCGCCCCCTTTGCCGCTGAACGGATGCACGCCGGCGGCCTTCGGGTCGATGGCGCCCGCCACCGCCGGCCCGCCGTCGAACCACTTTTGGACGCCGTCCCACAGCGCGGCCTTGCTGTATGCCGTGACGCGATGCACCAGCGCCGAGTCCCCGTCCGGCTTCACCGGAAACTGCGTGGGGGCGACGCGGGCGTAACTGACGCCCTTCGCGTCCTTGCCGATGTACGCGGGGACGTGCTGGGTCTCCATCTGCAACGCCTTGTTCGGCTCGGACGGCCGGGAATCGAGGAAAGTACCGGCGAAGTCCGGCTTCTCCATCGTGGGGCGCGACCAGAAGTACGGCGTGAAGAACGCCACCGGCCCCTTGAAGTTGCCGGTGTTCAGGAACAGCGTCCAGCAGTGGTTCCCGGTCGGCACGTCCTTGCCCGCGGTGGTCTTCTTGGCCGCCGTGAGCGGCAGCGGCAGGTAGCCGTACCCGAAGAGTTCCCCGCGCGTGCCCTGTTTGAGGTTGAGGCCGTCCGGCGGCCAGAGCGCCCACGGGCTGAGTTGGGCGATCGCGTAGTGGCCGGCGGGCTTTTTCCAGTCGCGGCCCTTGCCGGCGCCGGGGCCGTTCGCCCACTCGCTGAAGTTCAGGGCCACGCCGCCCATGATGAACTTCGGCGTCTCGGTGGCGAACCGCGTGTCGCGCCACCAGCCGAGGCCCCCCTCGATGTCGGAGTAGTGGTCCTTGCGCGCCACGCCGTCGTTTTGGGCGAACATCCACGTGCCGAACAAGCCGCTTTGAAACGCGTCTCCGGGGTAGTTCTTCAAGAGCGGCCACGCGGCCACGTACATGGAAAACCCGGCGTTGTACTTCGCGTCCACCTTCTCGTGCGGGACGAGAAGGTAGCCCGCCATCTCCGCGGGCTTGGGCGCCTCGTCCGCCGCCGCGGCGCCGGTCGGACGCCACGCGAGTGTCAGGAGCGCCAAGCACACCACGACACGGCACGGAATATTCGGCATCGGACAACCTCCCGTTGGGAATCGTTCAACACTCACTTGGCGGGCTTCTTCTCGCACAGTTTCGTCATCGCGGTCCCCATCGCGTCGCCGATCAAGTAGTACGTCTCGGCGTTCGTGTTCCAGTGGTACGCCTGCCCGGTCGGGGACACGTCTTTGTCCCGCCAGAAGTCCCGCGTGCCGACGAACGCCACGGTCCCCTTGAACTCCGCGTACTCCGCGACGGCCGCTTGGGCCTTCATCAGCGACAGGGCGCGCGGGTGCGTCTCCTCCTTGCCGCTCATCCCTGTTTCGGCAATCACGAACGGCAGGTCTTTCACCCCGAGGTCTTTGCGGATGTCGCGGATGAAGTGGGCCATGTTCTTCTCGTACTCGTCGTTGAACGCCTGGTTCACGCGGTCGTTCCACCCTTGGTGCCAACCGAACCCGGCGAGTTCGTACTGGCGGTCGCCGAACTCCGGGAACTCTTTCTTCAGGTCCTTCAACACGGCCTTGGTCCGCTGGACGATCTCCTTGTAATAGGGGCCGACTTCGCCGCCCGAACTCGGCGGGCGGAAGTCCACGGCCAAGCTCTTGCCGCCCCACGCCAACTTGATGAGCAGGACGGGTTCGTCGTAGGTCTCGCCGACCACACGGCCGAAACCGAGTTCCGGGCCGATGCGGTCCTCCTTGGCCCCGTAGCCCACGGTGAGCTTGCCCTTGCGGTCGAGGTAGTGAATCCACACGTCGTCGCGGACGGCCCACGCGCCGTCCTTGCCGAGCAGGTGCTTGAACTTGTCGGCCGTGGCCGGGTCTTTGGTCAGGTGTTCCAGACTCCCCTTCCCCGCGTTCCGCTTCGGGTCGGCCTGGATGAACCCTTGCCCCTCCATGTTCGACTGGCCGGCCAAGATGAACACCTTCAACGGCTTGTCGGCGGCCGTCGCCCCGCAGGCGGTCAGCGCCAATGCCAAAACGCAGCACCCGAGCCGATCTATTCGAAGTCGAGCGGTCATTTCTTCTCCTCCGGGGGCTTCGTCAGGGCGTACTCGTCGAACGTGACACTGTAGCCGGCTGTGGTGTTGTGCGCCGCGACCGGGCCGATGAGAACTTCCGACGGGAATCCGAACCGCCCTTGGAGCGCGGCCGGCGTCCACCGTTTGCCGTCGTGACTCCACGCCGACGTGAACTCGTTCCCGCGGCGGGTGATCCGCAGGTAGACCGGCCCGCCTTCTAACGTCTTGCCCGGCCGCGTATTCGACTCGAAGGCGGTCTCGTTGTACTGGGTGCGGGCGCAGTAATCCGTCTTCCAGCCGGCCCGCTCGTTGATGTGCCGTTGCAGGAACGTGATCGAAGCCTCCGGCTTGTCGGGCGGGTAGAGGGCGATGCCGGCCGACACGGTCGGATCGCCGCCGCCGAGGGCGGACGCGACGTTGCCGTCCGGCGGGGCGTGGGCGACCCGGACAGTCACCGCGAAGTCCCCTTTCACCTTCCGGGTGACGAGCGGTCGGGCCACCGCGTGAGCGTCACCGTCGGTGGCGGCCTCCTTCGACACGCCGACGCGCAGCTCGCCCCGCTGGGTCATCTCGCACGTCACGCCCTTGGCTTCGACCACCGCCCCGAACACGTCCTCGATTTTCTTCGCGGCGGGCTTGGGCGCCGGCGCGGCAACGGCCAGCGCCGCCGTGAACAGCACGAGGGCGGCGGCACGCATCATTTCATCTCCGGCGATTCGAAAGACTCGCCGCGCTTCGATTACTACAAAATATTTTACGGCCGCGAATCACGTTTTGCGGAAATAAAGTAACGAACCCGGGAAACGGGCGCATGGCCGAAAAACCGCCCCGCGTCGCGCTGATGTTGGACCTCCAGTGGCCGTACAAGCGGCACGCGGAGGTGTTCGCCGGGGTCCAGCGCTACGCGGAGGAACAGGGCTGGACGTCGATCATCGACGAGTTCGCGCACGACACCCTCCGCCGCAAGCGGAGCGCCGCGGACCGCTACGACGGCATCGTGGCGCGGGCGAATCACCCGCTCGCCCGGCGGGCGGCCACGCTCGGCGTGCCGGTGGTGAACGTGTGGCCCAGCTCGCCCGCCCGGCGCCTGCTGCCGGGGGTGTTCCCCGATTCGACGGAGACCGGCCGCCTGGTGGCCGAGCACTTGTTGGCCCGCGGCTTCCGCGCCTTCGCCGCCCTGACATCGCCCAAAAACGTCGACAACGACTTGGAAGTGGAGGAGTTCACCCGACTTGTCCGCGAGGCCGGCTTCGACTGCGCGGCCGCGTACATCCCGCAAAATCCCTCCCGCGACGCGGCCACGTGGCGGGAGACGGAGCGGTTGATCGCCCGCGCGATGGACGCCTGGACGCCCCCCGTCGGCGTGTACGTCGGCCAAGAGGAGTGCGGCCGGCTCGTGGTGCAGTTGAGCCATCAGCGCGGCTGGCGCATCCCGGAAGACGTGGCCATCGTCGCCGGCAAGAACGAGGAGACGCTGTGCGAACAGCCCCGCCCGTCGCTCACCAGCATCGAGATTGGCTACGACCGGATCGGGTACGCGGCCGCCGCGCTGCTCGACCGGCTGATGGCGGGGCACGCCCCGCCGGCCGGGCCGACCCGCCTCGCGCCGCACGGGCTGGTGGTGCGTGAATCGACCGACTTCTTCGCCGTCGAGAACGCGGTCGTGGCCGCGGCGCTGGCGTACATCTCGGCGAACAGTCACCGGGGCATCGGCCCGGCCGACGTCGCCCGCGCTGCCGGCGCCGAGACGCGGACATTGCAGAACTACTTCCGCGACACGATCCAGCGGCCCATCGCCGCCGAAATCCGCCGCGCCCGCATCGAGCGGGCGAAGCGCGAGTTGGCCCAAAGCAACCGGGCGCTCGACGCGATCGCCCGCGACGTCGGCTTCGGAAACACCCAGCGGATGTATGAGGTGTTCCGCCGCGAACTGGGGGTCACCCCCGGCGAGTATCGGCGCCGACGGCAGTTGAGAAGCGGCAAGTAAGGTCCGATCGCGGACCGCGAACCCGTTGTCGGGCTTGAAATGCCCCGAATCCGTTGACCGCGACTCTTGTGAGCCGCGACGCGGAGGCGTTGCACAGCGGAGCGCGTTCCGCGATGGCCACCCAAATCCGTTGACCGCGGACACGGGTGACAATCTCGGAACGCGCTCCTCTCCGCAAAGCCTCCGCGTCGCGGCTTACAATACCTTCACTTCACGGGGGGTTGATATGATCGGCTCTCACATCATCTTCGGCGCGTACGGCTTCTGGCTGCCGAACGACCCGCGCGGGTCGTGGTCGGAGTTCGTCGGCTCGTTCGAGTTGTCCAAGGCGGGCCGGGCGACGAAGACGACGGAGACCGCCTCCGCGGCCCGCCTCCCGCACGACCACGGGCGACGGCTGGCGGCCAAGGAGTTGTTGCAACGGCCGGCGGTCCGGTTCACGGGCCTGCAAGCCAAAGACATCGGTGCCGCGTTCGGCGAATGTGCCAAGAAAGCGGGTGTGCCCGTCTGGGCGTGCGCCATCATGCCGGACCACGTCCACCTCGTCGTCGGGGCCGGCCGACTTCACCCGCGGGACATGGCGATTCGGCTCAAAGGCCACGCGACGACGCGGCTGGTCGAGACGGGCCGGCACCCGTTCCTCGCCTCGGTCCCCGTCGGCGAACGCCCGCCGAAGTGCTTCGCCCGCGGCGAATGGCCAGCGTTCCTGGACACCCCGGCCGATGTGTTCCGGGCGATCGAGTACGTGGAGCAAAACCCGGCGAAAGAGGGACTGCCGCTCCAGAAGTGGTCATTTGTCACCCTCTTCCCCGACGCCCTCATTCCCCCGCTATCGTGAGCCGTAACACGGCGTCTCTTGTGAGCCGCGACGCGAAGGCTTTGCGGAGAGGAGCGCGTTCCGCGACCGTCACCAACACCCGTTGACCGCAGTTCCCGTGAGCCGCGACGCGGAGGCTTTGCGGAGAGGAGC
>JAYUGD010000080.1:0-2538 GCA_043767785.1 Zavarzinella sp.
CAAGGCGTTCGCCCGCGAGTTCTTCGCCGCTCAGTTCGCGGCGGCCAAGTTGGAGCAAGAGGCCGTGCGGGCACGCATCGACATGCCGCCGCCGACCGACGAAGACATGAAGGCCGCCGGCAAGAAGCTCGAAGAAGTCCGCACCAAGATCAACGACGTAAGCGAGAAACTCCTGCGGGCCTTGGGCAAAATCGACTGGGCCAACCGGGACGCCGAGGCAAGGAAACTGTTCGCCGAACGCGGCCCGCCGGCGCTGGAGCGGTACGCGGAGGCCGTGCGGGCGAAGGCGTTGGGGCCGGTGATGCCGCGGTGAGTTTTTTTGAGCCGCGTTAGAAAACGCGCTTGCAATCGTCGCCGGCCGCGGCCATAATCATATTCATCTCAAACCGCCGGTCGGCGGTCTGACCACGGCATTTCACATCGCCTGTTTGCATCGAAACGGGAGGCATATCCGATGACCAACACCCAATGCCCGCATTGCAACGTCCTGCTGGACCTGCCCAAGTACGCCACCGGCGCGTGCGATTGGTGCGGCGAACGCCTGCCCGCCGACTTGGTCGCCCACGCCCGCGAGCGCGTGGCCCAACGCCAATCGGGGCACAACCTCATCACCGCCGTGCGGACCGACACGCCCGCCGCCCTCGTGACCCCCGGCCTGATGAACGCCGGGGCCGGCCTGATGCTGGTGCTGGCCGTCATCGTCGGCATGGTGGTCATGCGCGGCAACGAACTCTCGCACGACCTGTCCCAGCCGTACATCTACGTCCTCGCCGCCGCGGCTTTGGCCTTCGCCGTCGGCGGGGGGATGTTGATGACGAAGCGGGCCCGCAGCCGGGCATAACGGCCCGGATTCACCGCCGGGAGGCGGTCGTGTTGGAGTTCCGCCTTCAGGCGGTCTTGGAACTGTCACCCGAAAGCGGCCGGCGAACCGAGTCTTCGAGGGTTCGCCTTGTTGAGTGACGGCCTCTCGCCCGCGGGGTCGGACCGTCGAAGACTCCGGTCCTCCTGTCCGCCGTGGCAGGGAGGTCAAAGACCGCTTAAAAGCGGAACTCCAACACGACCGCCTCCGGCGGTGTTTCAACTTCCATCAAACGGAACCGTTGCCGGTGGATGGCTCGCCAAAACTGGCCTTTTCCCCGCACGTCTTGAACTCCCCCCCGCCCCGCGTATCTCGCCTTGATGGCCCCGTCTCCGCGAGTGTCACCATGCGTTTCCCGATGATTGCCGGTCTGTTGCTTTACCCGCTGACGCTGTCGGCCGCCGAGGTCGAGGCCCGGCTCAAGGACCACGTCCCGGTCGTGGACGGGCTGGTCAAGGAGCACCTGGCCAACCTCGTGGACTTGTACAAGAACTTCCACCAGAACCCGGAACTCTCCTTCAAGGAGGAGAAGTCGGCGGCCAAGGTCGCGGGCGAGTTGAAGAAGCTCGGCTTCGAGGTGACGGAGAAGGTCGGCGGCACCGGCGTCGTGGCCGTGATGAAGAACGGCGACGGGCCGACGGTGCTGGTGCGGGCCGACATGGACGCCCTGCCGGTGACGGAGCAGACGGGCGTGCCGTACGCCAGCAAGGTGATCGTCCGCGACAAGGCCAACCGCGAAGTGGGCGTGATGCACGCCTGCGGGCACGACGTTCACATGACCTGTCTGGTCGGCACGGCCCGTGTGCTGTCGGCCACGAAGGATAAGTGGAAGGGGACGCTGGTGCTGATCGCCCAGCCGGCTGAGGAGATCGGGGCCGGGGCCAAGGCCATGCTCGAAGACGGCCTCTTTAAGAGGTTCCCGAAGCCGGACTTTTGCCTCGCCCTGCACGCGGACGCCCTGCTGGAAGCCGGGCACATCCACTTCACCGAAGGGCTGGCGATGGCCAACGTGGACACCGTGGAAGTGTTGGTGAAGGGCAAGGGGGGCCACGGCGCCGCCCCAAACTATTGCGTCGATCCCATCGTGATCGCCGCCAAGTTGATTCTGGACTTACAGACCATCGTGAGCCGGGAAGTCAACCCGGTGGACCCGGCCGTCGTGACGGTCGGCTCGATCCACGGCGGCACGAAGGCCAACATCATCCCCAACGAGGTGAAGCTGCAAATCACCGTGCGGTCCACGAAGGACGCGACGCGCAAGATGATCCTGGAGTCCATCGAGCGCAAGGCGAAGGCCGCCGCCCTGAGCGGCAACGCCCCGGAGCCGGTCGTGACTATTTTGGCCGACGAGTTCACGCCCAAGCTGGAGAACAATGTGGACCTGACCCGCAAGACGGTCGGCCTGTTCCGGCAACTGCTCGGCGACGATAAGTTGCACCCGCGGCCGACCATCATGGGGGGCGAAGACTTTTCCCGCTACTCGCTCAACGGCCAAATCCCGGTGTTCATGTACTTCCTCGGCTCGGTCTCGGCCGACCGCGTGGCGACTTCCAAGAAGGAAGGCGGCAGCCCCCTCCCCGGCGCCCACACGGACGGCTACTTCCCCCAGCCCGATTTGACGGTGAAGACCGGCGTGAAGACGATGTCGATGGCGGTGTTGAATTTGATGGCGAAGTGAC
>JAYUGD010000081.1:0-2535 GCA_043767785.1 Zavarzinella sp.
CGAGCAGATCCGCATCGACGAGCCGGCCCAACGGCACCGCCTCTACTTCCGCCTGCCCGTCCCGGCCGCGAGCGTGTCGGCCGAACTCCTCTGGAAGAAGCACGCCCTCGGCCGCGTGGACATCGCCGTCGTCTCCCAAGACCAATTCCTCCGCGACTTGCGCTTCGAACTCCCGACGGCGTTCGTTTCCCTCGGCGGCCGCAGCGTTGCGGCCCAGACGTTCGTGAGCAATCAACAACAAGGGCTGTCGGCGTCCGGCGTCCTGCGCAGTTCCACGGGACTCGTCCCGCTCGTCGATTCCGGCCTCACTGCCACCTTCCGCAGCGTGAAGACCGGGGACGCGGTGGAGCAGACCGTCCCGCTGACGGTGAGCCAACTCACGAACCGGGAAGCGTTGGTGAACGCCGTCCCGCCGCGGCTCCCGAAGAAGAGCGGCGAGTGGACGGTGACGTGGGCGTGCGGCGCGCGCGAACTCGCGGTCAGCCGGCTGACGGCCATCACGCCGAAGGGATTTCACGAAAGCCTACGGCTGTGCGACACGCGCTTCGCCGTGCAGACCAAAGAAGGCTTCCGCGTCGCCCGGCAACTCCCGGCCGACGGCGTCGTGCGGGCCGGGCCGTGCTTCCTAGTCGCCAGCCGTCAAGCCGGCTTGGCCGGGCTGGCCCACCTCGAAGTGACGCTGCGCGTGGCCGGCTCCGCGAAGCCAATTCCTGTGTTCGACCAAGACTTCCTGGTGACGGACGGCCCGACGCCGTTCGCCCCCGGCCTGCTCGACGCCGACGACCTGCGGCAGGCGACCGCCTTTGAACTGCGTCACCGCAAAACCCTGCTCGGAACTCTGCCGTTGAGCGCCTTCCCGGCCGCCCACCTGAACGCCGAAGGCGGCTTCACCCCCGCCCCGGACTTCCCGTGGTCCAGCGCCGCCGACGACGAGTTGTCCGAACGGCTGGCGCGGCTGATGGGGGAGCAGTGAGGGGAAGCGACGGGCAAAATTCGCGGCGACCGTTTTAGCCGCAATACTTTTCAACATTTCTGACTGGGGACAAGAAATACTCCTCCCCAAGCACGGCGAGATAAGTAGGCGACGGCGTCACCGTATTCGGTTTTGACCCCGGAGGGGTCGCCGCTATTAGCCCCGGGTCGCCGCTTCGGCGCCCCCGGGGAACACGATTCGCCACTGATTTCGACCCCGGAGGGGTCGCAGAAGCGGCGGGCAGTTGTCCGGCGGGCGGTCAGACATCGGGGATCAAGTAAATGAGGCTCAATGCTTCCGCGACCCCTCCGGGGTCGATCCTTCAAACGCCCCGGTGTCCCCGGGTGCGCCGAAGCGGCGACCCCATAGGCATCAACTTAAGGAATTGACGGGGGGTTCAAAAAACGGGAAGTCCTTCCATCATGATGGGTTAACCACAACTCGTCACTCCAAAAGGAACTTCCCGTGGGCATTATAGCCAGGATGGCCGCCGCGATCCCCCGGTTGCTCGGTCCGTTCGCCAACGAGGCCGCCGCCGACAGCAATGTCATCGTCCGCCAGCGCAAGTTCGACCCCGTCTCGCTGGCCAAAACCTTTCTCTGGGGCACCCTCCAGAAACCCGACGCCAGCGACGAACATCTCGCCCGGGTCGCCGCCCAATGCGGTGTCTCCGTCACCCCCCAAGCCGTCGCCAAGCGCCACACGCCGTCCTTGGCCCTCTTTCTGGAAAAGCTGTTCCGCAAGGCCCTGACCACCGTCATCGGCTCCGACAACGCCCTCGCCCCGATCCTGGCCCGCTTCACCACCGTCACCGTCATCGACAGCACGGTCATCAACCTGCCCGACGCACTCGCCGGGGACTACCCCGGGTGCGGCGGCGCCCACGGCTTCGGCAAGGCCGCGTTGAAGTTGCAGACCGAACTCGACCTCCGCTCCGGCGCCCTGACCCACGTCGAAATCGAGACGGGCAAGACCGCCGACGGCGGGTCGGTCCGCCAGCACGTCGCCCGGGAGCCCGGCTCGCTTCGCATCAGTGATTTGGGGTATTTCAGCGTGGCGGTCGTCGCCGCCCTCGCGGCTCTCAACGCCCATTTTTTGTCGCGTTTGCATTCCAAAACCGGGGTGCGGCTCCCCGGCGCCGCCCTTCCCCTTCGGTTGCTCGACTGGCTCGGAAGCCGGGCCGGGCCGTGGATTGACTCGGCGATCGGACTCGGTCCGGAGCGCCTGGCCTGCCGCCTGGTCGCCTGGCGGCTTCCCGCCGACTTGGCGGCGAGCCGTCGCCGGAAACTGCGGGCGACGTCCAAGGCCAAATACGGCGCGGTCCCGAGCGCCGAACGACTGGCGTGGTGCGACTGGACCATCCTGGTCACCAGTGTGCCCGGCGACCTGATGACCCCGACCGCGGCGGCGGTGTTGTACAAGGCGCGCTGGAAGTCGAACGGCTGTTCAAACGCTGGAAGTCGAACGGACTGGCGGACCGGATGGGGGACGCGACCGACACGCGGCGAATGGTGCGGCTGTGGAGCCGGTTGCTGGCCGTGCTGGTGCACCATTGGCTGGTG
>JAYUGD010000082.1:0-2534 GCA_043767785.1 Zavarzinella sp.
TACGTGACGACGGACGACCGGCCCGGCAACCTGAAGACGGGTAAACCACGAATAACACGAATAACACGAATGAATCAAAACTTTTCAACACGTTCATGATCATTCGCCGTAGTTCACATCGGTTCGATTCGTGTTATTCGTGTTATTCGTGGTTAAATGTTCTTCTGGGCTGAAGCCCGCGCTCCACTCCGAAGCGTCGCGTCGCGGCTAAACGAAACCTTACCGCCGCCGCGAATACCACACGCCGACGCCCAACCCCGCCAGCCCGATCGTCATCATCGCCAACAGGGTCAGTTTGCTTTCCATCTCAATGGGCGGCATCTTGAACAGGTTCACGGCCCGCGGCTTGATGCCGATGCTGGCCTCACGCTCGCGAAGCCAGTCCACGCCGCCGGCGGCGAGTTGGTGGCGGAACTCCGGGGAGCCTAAGTCGAAGGCCGAGCGGTCCGCGAGGACGGTGTCGCTGGCGAAGACGAGCATCCGCGGCTGCTCGGGCGGCGGCTTGCCGCCCGTGTCGCCGCCCGGGGCGACCGCACTGACCGCGAAGGCGAAGACTTGCGGCTGCTGCGACAGCTTCTTTTGCAGCGGCAGCGGCCCGTTGGGGTCGGCCCGCATCGCCTCGAAGGTGGCGGCGGGCGACGCGGCGTAGTCGGTCTCCTGCCATGTGGGGAAGCCGCGCGGCGTGCCCATCAGGCGGGTAAGTTTGAGGGCCGGGTTCGGCTGGGCCGACGCCCGCACCACGCGGCAGTCTTTCAGCAGCCATTGGTTGTCGAAGATCGGGGCCAGCGGGTGACGGGTTTCGTACCCCTCAGCCACCAAGTAGTCCGGCGGGATGTTCTTCCCCTGTACGGCCGGCAGGATGCCGGGGCGCGTCACGAGCCGGGCCGATTCCAGTTGAAGGCCGACCTCGGCGAGCAACTCTTCCAGGCCGGTCGGGGCGACCTTGCCGTCCAGCCCGCGGAACGCCGGCAGGAAGACCATCAGCTTGCCGGGCTTGGTCCCTTGGCTGGTCGGCTTCAGGTATTCCGGCAGGGCCTTCATCAACGACGACGTCGGCGTGATGGTCTGCCGCGGGCCGGCGATTACGACGACGGCCGCGTCGTCTGGGATCTTCGGCGTGGCCTCGTCGAGCTTCAACACTTCCGCGCGAATCTTGCGGGCCTTCAGGTAGTTGACCACGCCGCTGAGCGAGCGGTCCGGCTGGCCCCCGCCGGCGTCCATCGCCAGTTCGCCGTGGTCCTGCGTGAAGTAGACGGCCATCTTGGCCCGGCTGTCCGTCATGTACGCCAACTCGCTGAGCAGCCGGTTCTCGCCTTGGTACACGACTTGGTAACTCACCGGCCGCGTGTCGGACGGGATGATCTCCAGCAGTTCCTCGGCGCGGATGAACGTCGTCGCCGCCCGGTCCTCGCCGACCACTAACAGGATGCCGGTCTGGTCGCGGTCTTTCAACTCTAACTGGTCGTAGAGGGCGTTGATCTTCGCCTTGTCCAGCGACGGGGACAGGAACGTGGCCTTGAAGTGTTGGCTCTGGTCTTCGGCCTGGCCGAGCAGCCCGCGGGTGTCGGCGTACAGGTTGTCGTAGGGCAGGCCGGCGATCTCCGCCGCGAACCGCTCCGGCATGATGAGGTAGGCGTGGACCGGCTGGTCGAGCGAGCGCAGGAACGTCTTGGACTCGGGCGTCAACTCGGTGAAGGCCGCGTCGTTGGCGACAAAGGTGTTCGGCACCTTGAGGAAGAAGAAGACGTTCACCCCCACGAGCAGGATCAGCACGAGGATGCCGTGGAAGACGGCGTTGAACCCGTGCATCAGCCGCCGCAGCAGCACGTTGTCCCGCTGGGCGGGCCGGCCGAGTTGCGTGCTGAAGAACATCAGCGTCAGCCCGGCGAAGAACACGGTGACGGCGACGAAGACCCACTTGGCCTCGGCCTTCTCGCCGTTGTTCACCCAGCGCGTAAGGCTCTCCCACCACGACACGCCCCAGACGAAGCCGAGCGTCGCCGTCAGCAGCCCGGCGGTCGCCCCGAACGTCAGGGCTTCCAATCGCGAGCCGCCGGCCGGGTCCGCGGCGTCGGCCTCGCGCGTGGCCAGCCACCCGAACGCCCCGAGGCATGTGAAGGCCATCAGCCCGGCCCACACGGCGGCCGGCAAATAGTCCGCACTGTACCGCTTGTCCGCCGCGTCTTTCTCTTTGTCTTTGTCCTTGTCCTTGGCGAGGTCCAATTCCGGGTCGCCGAACGGCGTGGTCTTGGCGCTCTTCCCGTCGGCCGCCTTGTCGGCCTCGGCCTTGTAGGCGGTCACGCCCCGCAGGCCCCACAAGATCGCGCAGACGGTGAACACCAGGGCCAGCACGCCCAGGGCCACGGCCGTCGGCTTGCGCGCGGTCACCAGGAAGGGGAACGGGTTCGGCGTCGGTTGTGTGGTCATGGCGTGGTCCGTCATGGTCGTCGTCAGTGATCGCATTGAAAGGCAACCTCACCCCCCGGCCCCCTCTCCGAGCTTGTGCAAAAATCGTCGTCGCGCCATGAATGAGA
>JAYUGD010000083.1:0-7135 GCA_043767785.1 Zavarzinella sp.
AGGGTCGGCGACTTCCATTGGCGCCGACTTCCGGGTGTAACCAGATTCTCTGTGGGAACGTCGCACCTCGCCCCCCGCCCTCCCCCCGCCGGGAGCGCCGACGTCCTCGTCGGCTCGTGTCCGTTACCTGCGGCGACGGGAGAAAACACCGAGCCGACGAGGACGTCGGCGCTCCCGGCGGGGGGAGGGCAGGGGGCGAGGTGCGACGTTCCCCCAGAGAATCTGGTTACACCCGGAAGTCGGCGCCAATGGAAGTCGCCGACCCTTGCTTGCGCAGCGGGCTATGACAGGTTTTGGCGGGAGGCGATTGAAGACCGGGAGCCCGCGATTCGCCGCGAAGACCCCGTCGGTTGTGAGTGGCGGGCACGTGGGAAACGTACCCCACAAAAGAAGACTTCTGCTCGCCCGCACCCCCTTCCCGCTTCGGGAAGGGGGCCGGGGGGTTAGGTCCGAAGGGGAAGCGGCCGAAGCCCGTTTCAATGTGCCGCGTGATGGGGAAGCTGAGGATTGACGGCCTCGCCGGCAACCTAACCCCCCGACCCCCTTCCCGAGGACGGGAAGGGGGAGCAAGCGGGCGGATAGTGCGGATCGAATGGGAGGCGGCCATTTAGGCGCCAGGCCGCGCTCCGCTCCGAGGACTCCGCGTCGCGGTTTCACGGGGTCCAGTGACAGGGGCGTCGTGATTACAACCGAATAGTCCCCCCGCCGCCCATCCGCGAGGCCAAACCGCGTGGATTCGGGAGATTTCGGCAAATCGGTCGCGCGCAATGGCAGACAATTTGGCAGGGCTTCACAATTCCTTCACAATCCGCTCTGTCGTCCGCACGGCCACTTTCCGGCGACAACTCCAAACGGGGGGTTTCGCGGATGTCCTGATACGCCGGGTATTCTGATGGTACGAAACAATCATTCCTTACGGCGAACTCCGGGTTCGTGAAGAGAAGAGAAGACTTCACCACAGAGGACACAGAGAGCGCAGAGGAAAACCGAGAGAAGACTTATAAAATCTTTTCTCTGGCTTTCCTCTGCGCTCTCTGTGTCCTCTGTGATTACGTTCTGATCCGTTCATCGACCAAACTCGGCCAGCGCCACCGCCAAGCTCTCCATCGGCAAGCCGATCACATTCGACATCGTCCCGGTTTCCACCGTCAGGAACGGGTCGTTCACTTCCGCGATGGAATACGCCCCGGAGCAGCCGACCCACTGGTTGGTTTTCAAGTAGGCTTCGATCTCGTCGCCCGACAAGTCCCGCATGCGCACCCGGCTGAGTTCCTGCCACTGGTACTGCCGGCCGTCCGCGCAGCGCCACAGGCACACGCCGGTCCAGAGTTCGTGGACGCGGCCCGAGAGGCTCGTCAGGATGCGCCGGGCGTCGGCCTCGTCCTCCGGCTTGCCGACGACGCGGCCGTCCAGCCACGCGACGGAGTCGCCGGAGATGACGACGCCGTCCGGGACGGTCGGCCCGACGGCGGCGGCCTTGATCCACGCGACGTGCTGGACGTACCCGCGGATGTCCCCGTCCACGGCCTCGGCCGGCTCGGGGACGTTGGACGGCTTCACGTCGAACGTGTAGCCGGCTTGTTCCATGAGGTAGCGCCGGCCGCGGGAGCCGCTGGCGAGGGTCAGGCGAAACGGGAGCGGGTGGGCCATGCGGAGAGGGTTTGTGCGAGGGCCGGCCAGAGCCGGGCGGGTTGGAGGTCGGTCATGCACTCGAGGCGGTCGCAGGTGCGGATGTAGCTGCCCTTGCACCAAACAGTCGTCTCGACGCCGCCGAGTTGCAGGTACGGGCCGTGCCGGCGGACCACGGTGCAAGTATACGGGGCGACCACCGGCTTGCCGAGGCCAACCGCGAGGTGCAGCGGCCCGGTGTCGTTGCCGACCATCGCGTCGCACGCACTCAACAGGCCGATGAGTTGGGCGAGGTCCGTCGTCCCGCAAAAGTTGCGCTTCGGCCCGGCGAGACTGTCGCAGACTTGTTCCGCGAGCGGCGCCTCGTCCGGCGCGCCGACGAAGAACACCGTGCCGCCGAAGCGGGCCTGGGCCTGATTCGCAAGGACGGCGAAATGTTCCGGCGGCCACCGCTTGGTGAGCCAACGCGCCCCGACGCCGAAGGCCACCCACGGCCGCGGCAACTCGCCGAGTTGGGCCAACGCCCACGCCCGCGCCGCGGGGGGCACGGGCACGTCAAACCGCTTCGGGCCGTCGCCGACGCCCAAGACTTCGGCGATTTGCCAATAGTGGTCGATGGCGTGCAACTTGTCCGGGTCGGGGATCTCGACGATGTCCGTGTACGCCAGTCGCGCCCCCTCGCGGGCCGTGCTCAAACCGACGCGGCGGGCGGCCCCGGTGGCGAGGCTCATCACGGCCGTCCGGGCGAGACACTGGAGGTCAACCGTCAGGTCAAATCGCCCGCGGCGAAGAGCCTTGCCGAACGCCGTCACCCGTTTGGCCGTCGTTTGCCACCCCTTCTTCATGCCCCCGCGATCAAACGGAATCACGGCATCAACAGCCGGGTGCCCGGCGACCAACGGTACATAACTCTTGTTAATGACCCATGTGATGGTCGCGGAAGGGAACTTGGCCCGCAACGCCCCGACAAGCGGCATGGAATGGACGACATCCCCCAGCGCGCTCGGCTTAATGACGGCGATGCGCTTCGGGTTCAACGCGGCGAGCGGGGGGCGGGAACGCTGGAACATCCGTGTTCTTTCCGGCTCCGGTTAGGATTGCGGCGGCGTGCGGCGTGCGGCGAGGTCGGCGACGAACGCCGCGTGCTCGGGGGACGCGAGGCCGGCGTAGAGAATGGGCAGGGCGGCGGCGCAGTCTTCTTGAAGCACGGCTTCCACGGATATCCAGAAGCCAGGAAAACAGCGCACGCGACAAACGGCGTCGCCGTCCGGGGCCAACTGTTCGCCGGTCTGGAAGTCGAACCAGTGAAATTCTTGGTTGATCAGATCGACAACGATGTACTCACCGACGCCGTTGGCCGCGTACGTCCGCCGCTTGGCGTTGAGGTCGAAATTTAAGCTCGTGTTGGCGATTTCAATGACGAGTTCCGGCGGGCCTTCGAAAACCCGTTGGGCCGTCAGGCGGCACCGCCCGCCGAACTCCTCGCGCAAGCGGAGGACGCCGTCCGGGCGAAACTCGTTTTGATCGCCTAACAAAACGGACGGCTCGGTTAGGTACTCAGTCCCCGGCGTCGAAAGGTCGAACAGTTTCCCAATCAAGGAGACGACTTGGTGGGATCGGACGTGTTACGCGAAAACGGGCGAAGCCATGTGGACGACCCCTTCAACCAGTTCAAATCTCGTATGATCGGGATAATCCAAATAGGCTTGATGGAACTCCTCGCGGGACATAATTGCCCCTTCGAACAGTTCAAGCAACGGTTCGGTAGTCACGTCGATGGACATCCGGCCCCCCATCTCCAATCAATCCTGTCACGCCAGTCGCGGGAACAATGGCTTCACTTTACCGTCAATCAGTTCGGCTGTCACCCGCAGGTCGGCCGGCTGGGCCTTCAACTCGGCGGCGTCCGCGTACGTCACCTCGGCCCACGGCTTGGGGAAGTTGAAGCTCGTGTAGATCGTCTCGGCTGCCCGTGGGATGAACGGCTTGAGCAGGATGCTCGCCACCCGTAACGACTGCACGGCGTTGAACAGCACCCGCTTGGCGGCTTCCATGTCTGTCTTCACCAGCTTCCACGGGGCGTTCGCTTCCAAGTATTGGTTTGTCGGCGTCAAGAAGTCCTGAATGATGGCTTGCAAAGCTTGGTTGAACCGACAACCCTCGACGTGGCTGCGCACGGTTGCAACGAACGCGGCGAGGTCTAGCCCCGGCACCACATTCTCCGGATGTACGTTTACCGTGCCCGATAGGACGCAGTCATAGTTCTTCGCTGGAATCGTAATGAGACGGCTCAAGAGGTTTCCGAGATTATTCGCTAACTCAGAGTTGTAAACTTCTTCAAACCGCTCTACAGACACGCTCCCATCTGAATTAAAAGGGCACTCTCGCATGAAATAATAACGGTACGCGTCAGTGCCAAAATTTCTGATGACCTCCATTGGTTCGGCCAGTGACTCCAGACCATGACCCTTCAATGTACTTTTGCCAATTTTGACCATCTCAGGCGTGTCGGTGCTTGCCTTCTCGTCTGGCTTGACATTGCTCTTGGTGTTCCAAGTTGATCTCATGGTCGCGGATACAGCCAGAAGTACGAACCCGTGGCTGAACACCTGCTTCGGCGGCTCCTCCCCGGCGGCCCACAGCATGGCGGGCCAGATGTGGGAGTGGAACCGGGTGATGTCCTTGCCGATGAAGTGGATGTCGGCCGGCCAGAACTTGCGGAACGTCGCCTCGTCGTCGCCGTAGCCGATGCCGGTGATGTACGTCAGCAGGGCGTCGAACCAGACGTAGACGGTGAACTCCGGGTCGAACGGCAGGCGCAGGCCCCACTCCTCGCCGGACCGGGAGATGTTCAAGTCGTTTAGCCCCTCGGCCTCGATGAAGCCGATCATCTCGTTGCGGCGGCTCTCCGGCTGAACGAAGTCGGGGGTATTCTTCAAGTAGTCGAGCAGGCGGTCCTTGAACGCGGAGAGCTTGAAGTAGTAGCACGGCTCGGAGCGCCGGATCAGTGGCCGCTGGTGGACCGGGCAGTTGCCGGCGTTGGCCTCGTGGACTTTGTCACTCTTGAACTCCTCGCAGCCCGCGCAATACCAGCCCTCGAACGCCCCCTTGTAGATGTGGCCGTTGTCGTACACCTTTTGGATGAACTTGCGGCAACAGGCCTTGTGCCGCTCGTGGCTGGTCTGGATGAAAACGTCGTAGCTGATGTCCAGCGCGTCCCACACTTCGCGGAACTGGCGGGCCATGTCGTCGCAGTAGGCTTGCGGGTCGAGGCCGAGTTCCTTGGCGCGGTCGGCGACCTTGAGGGTGTTCTCGTCGTTGCCCATCAGGAACCAGACGTCGTACCCCTCCATGCGGCGGTAGCGGGCCTGCACGTCGGCGCCGAGCTTCTCGAAGGCCGTGCCGATGTGCGGCCGGCTGTTCGGGTAGTCGATGGCGGTCGTCTGGAACCAGCGCGGTCGGTCGGCCATGAGCGGCAATCCCGTGAGGCGGCGTGAAACTTGTGTTTTACGGACGCGGCCGGCGGAAAGCATGTTCACTACCCTGACCGGACGCCCCCGACCGGAGACGACGCATGGCCATGCAACACAAGCCGCAGTTTTTGAAGATCGCCCACGCCGCCAAGGCGGCGGTGAAAGAATGCACCGTCGCCGACGTGGCCAAACGCACGGCCGCCGGCGAGCAATTCGTCCTCGTGGACGTGCGGGAGGAAAGTGAGTTCGCGGCCGGGCACGCGGCCGGGGCCGTCCACATCGGCAAGGGGGTTATCGAGCGGGACATCGAGACCAAAGTCCCGGACCCGGCCACGCCCGTCGTGTTGTACTGCGGCGGCGGCTACCGCTCGGCCCTGGCCGCCGAGTCGATCATGAAGATGGGCTACACCCACGTCATCAGCATGGACGGCGGCTTCAAGGCGTGGGCCGACGCCGGCCAGCCGGTGGAGAAGGGGTGAGGATCAGCCAGCGACCGTTTCGCCGCGACTCTTCCGAGCGTGAGCCGAAGCATAAAACGGATTAACCACAGAGACACAGAGGACACAGAGAAGACCAATACCGAGAAGACATTTTTTACAAATGCTTTCCTCCGGTCTCTCTTCTCTATGTCCTCTGTGTCTCTGTGGTTAATCCGTTTTATGGACATATTCACGCCGTCACCGCGTCGCTGACCACGGGGTTCATCAGTTCGCTCTCGTCGGCGATGGCGTAGCTGTAGCCCTGTTCCGTGAGGAACATTTGCCGGTGTTGGGCGAACTCCAGTTCTCGCGTGTCCCGCGTCACGATCGTGTAGAAGTGGGCGGTCTCGCCGTTGGGCTTGGGCCGCAGGACGCGGCCGAGGCGTTGGGCCTCTTCTTGGCGGGAGCCGAAGGTGCCGGACACTTGGATCAGCACGTTGGCGTCCGGCAGGTCGATGGCGAAGTTCCCCACCTTGGACAAGACCAAGTGCCGGACTTCGCCGCTGCGGAACTGGTTGTAGAGCACTTCGCGTTCTTCGTTCTTCGTCGCCCCGGTGATGAGGGGGAGGTTGAACCGCTCGCTCAGGCGCTTCAGTTGGCTGATGTACTGGCCGATGATGATGACGCGCTCCTTCGCGTGCCGCTTCAGCAGTTGGGCCACCAAGTTGTCCTTGGCCGGGTTTTCGCTGGCGATGCGGTACTTGTCCCGCAACTCGGCGACCGCGTACTCCATGCGGGCTTCCGAGGGCAGGGCTGCCCGGATTTCGGCGCAAGTGGCCGAGGCGATCCAGCCCTGCGACTCCAGTTCCCGCCACGGCACGTCGTACTTCTTCGGGCCGATCAGGCTGAACACGTCGCTCTCGCGGCCGTCCTCGCGGACCAGCGTGGCCGTCAGCCCGAGCCGGCGGCGGGCCTGAATCTGGGCCGTCACGCGGAACACCGGGGCGGGCAGCAGGTGGACTTCGTCATAGATGATGAGGCCCCAGTCCCGCTCGCTGAACAGCTTGAAGTGGGGGAAGTCCTCGTCCCGGTCCGGCCGGTAGGTGATGATCTGGTACGTCGCCACCGTGACGGGGCCGATCTCCTTCTTGTCCCCGGTGTACTCGGTGACTTGGTCGTCCTTCAAGTCGCTCTTGTCGAGGATTTCCCGGCGCCACTGCTTCACGGCCGTCACGCTCGTCGTCAAGATGAGCGTGGACTTCTGCACGAGGGACATGGCCACGATGCCGACAATCGTTTTGCCGGCGCCGCACGGCAGCACGATGACGCCGCTGCCCCCCTTCACGTCCCCGCCGGCGAAGAAGATGTCCGCGGACTCCTTCTGGTAATTCCGCACGGTGAAGGGGAGGCCCGTCCGGCACATCGTCCGCAGATTCGTCGGCAGGGGCGTGCCCTCGACGTAGCCGGCCAAGTCCTCGGCCGGGTAGCCGACGGCGATCAGGGACAGCTTGATGACGCCGCGGTGGTTCGCCTCGACGATGTAGCTGACGGTGTCCAACTTCTCGCCGAGGTACTGCTTCACCTTGGGCTGCCGGGCCAACTCTTCCAGCAGGG
>JAYUGD010000084.1:0-2528 GCA_043767785.1 Zavarzinella sp.
GAGGACGTCGGCGCTCCCGGCGGGGCGAGTCGCCTTCGCCCCAGAGAATTTAGTCGCACCCTCCCGCGAAACAAATCGGCCTTTTTTCCCGCCGCGCCCTTCACGCGCACGGTTGCCCTTCTATCATTATTTTTTCCCGGAGGCAGGAAGGTCATGGCCAAGAAAAGCAAAGACGCCCGTTCCCACGTGAAGATGGTGAGCTCGGAGAGCAGCCACTGTTACTTCCTCGAGAAGAACCGGAACAACACCAAGGGCCGGTTGGAATTGCGGAAGTACGACCCCACGGTCCGCAAGCACGTGATGTACAAGGAAAGCAAGTAACTTACCCGGTGATTCAAGGATAACCCGGCCCGGTCCGCACCGGCGGGGGAACGACCATGCATATTAAAGTTGACGACACCGTCGAAGTGATTTCCGGCGGGGACAAGGGCAAGCGCGGCAAAGTGCTGGCCATCAACCGCGAAGGCGGCAAGATCACCATCCAAGGCGTCGGCCTGGTGTACAAGCACTTGAAGGCCAGCCGCAACAGCCAAGGCGGCCGGCTCTCGAAGGAGATGCCGATCGCCATTTCCAACGTGCTGCTGATCGACCCGCGCGACAACAAGCCGACCCGCACCGGCGTCCGGTACACGGCGGACGGCACCAAGGAACTCTACGCCAAAAAGAGCGGCACGCTGCTCCGCGTGCTGGCCAAGGCGAACCCCAAGTACGCGAAGAAGGCCTGACTCCCATGAAGAAAGACATCCACCCCGAGTACCGCGAAGTCGTGTTCCTCGACGCCGCCGCGAACTTCTCGTTCCTCTCCCGGTCCACGGTGAAGTCGAACACGACGATCCAGTGGCAGGACGGGAAGACCTACCCGCTCGTCCGCCTCGACATCTCCAGCGCGTCCCACCCGTTCTTCACGGGCAAGCTGAAGCTGATCGACTCGACCGGCCAGATCGAGCGCTTCCGCAAGAAGTTCGCCAACTACAAGAAGGCCGACGGGGCCAAGCCCGAAGAGGCCAAGCCCGAAGCGAAGTAAGACGGGCCGATTCAACAGCGACTTGGGCGGGGCCGGCGTTTACGCCGGCCCCGTTTCGTTTGATGGCTTGGCTTTTCGGCCTGAAGGGCCGATTAACATAGCCCAGCCCGAAAGGGCTGGGAACACGACCCACCAATGGCCTCGGTCTGAAGGACCGATTATCTTTGAGAGGTCCGTGAGGGCCGACGTTTTAATCGGTCCTTCAGACCGAAATTCAATGCCTGCGTTTGTCCCAGCCCTTTCGGGCTGGGCTATGTTAATCGGCCCTTCAGGCCGAAAACCAAAAACCCGCTCACTCGAAAAACACCGCGCTGGCCGTGAAGCCGTGGATGAAGTTCCGGTCCCCCACCGGGCCGAGTTCGCCGGCGGCGAACATGCCGGCTAGGGCCACATCTCCCAGCGCCTCCCGCACCGTTTTCGCGTCGTGGTCCGGGGCGGGGAATAGGCGGCGGCCGCGGCCGTTGCAGGTGAACATCAGGCCGCCGGCCGGCGTGAAGCCGTCGTCTTTCACGTGGGTGAGCAACTCCGCCAAGTCTTCGTGGGCGGCGGCCGCGTCGCGGATTTGGAATTGCACCGTCTGCCCGAGTCGCACGCGGTCCGTCACGGCCAAGGCCCCGGTCCGCGGGTCTAAGCCGATCAGGTTGCGAATCAGGAAGTCCCCGCGGCGGAACTGGTCGCGGTACTCGCTGACGGCCAAGCCGATCAGTAGGCCGCGCTGCATCAACTCGCGGTCGGCCGGGGTCACGTCTTCGAGCAACGCCCGCAGGTAGTTCAACGGCGTCGTCGGGCCACTAAGTTCCTGGATGATGTTGTCCTGCGCCTTGGTGACGACCAGCGGCTTGCCGACCGGCCGGCACCCCTGCGACACCAGCGTCCGCACGCGCGGCTTCCCTTGCAATAACACGCCGATGCCGCCGCCCGCGAGGACTTCGTCGTTCAGGAACAGCGGCCGGACTTCCGGGCCGAACGGGTTGCTGGACATGCCGCCGATCACCCGCAGGCCGGGGTGCTGCTCGTTCACCGTCGGGAGGAACATCTCGACGGCCGGGAAGGAGAACGGGTCCGCGAACGTGAGCAGGACCGCCCGCTTCGGGTCGGCCTCGAAGATCGCGTCCGGCCAGCCGAACAGCGTCGGCCCGTCCGGCGTCGCCTCCGGGTTCAGGTGGAACACGTCCACGGCCATCGCCCCGCCCCACGACCCGAGCCACACGCTCAATCCCGGCCCCTGCTCGACTTCCCGCGCCCCGCCGACGACCGACTCCCCGAGAATCCCGACCAGCGGCACGTCCGGCAACAGCCCGCTCAAGGTCCGCGCCAGTTCGTCGTTCTCGGAGGCGTGGTGCGGGGAATAAAAGACGACGGCCAACTCCGGGGCCGCGCCGAGTTGTTCCAACGCGGCCTCGGCCGCCTCCCGCGCGGCGTCGGCGGTGTCTTCGAGTTCGGAGAGGGCGTTGGCGAAGGGCATCAGGCTTCTGCTTTTGGTGAGCCGAGCGGCGTAAGCCGC
>JAYUGD010000085.1:0-7130 GCA_043767785.1 Zavarzinella sp.
CTTGCTCCCCCTCTCCGCTTCGGAGAGGGGGCCGGGGGGTGAGGTAAACGACTCGCCCCGCGCCCATCCGCAGCTACAGCGTTCCGAACTCCGCTATATTCCGCACGCCCCGCATCGTTCGCGGACACGTCACTTCTTCGCGGCCGCCTTCACCTTGGCCAGCATCGCGGCCGGCTGGGCGAGAAGGTCGTCCTTGCAGCTCTTGCAGCAGATGAAGACGGGCGTGTCGCCGACCATCACTTTGAGCGGCCCCGGCATTGAGCCGATCCGCTCGTCCGTGACCGGGCAGAACCGCTGCTTCTCCGCGAGGGCGCGGTCGGCGGGCGACAGTTTCGCGAGCGCCGCTTGGATCTTGGCTTCCTTCTTGTCCGTCGCCGGCGGGCCGGCCTTCGATTCCTTGGCGGCTTTCAGGTCACCCGCCTTGGCCGCGGTTTTCGCCGGGTCGGCGGCCGCCTTTTCCTCGCAGCCGTTGCAGCAGAGGAAGACGGTCTTGCCGTCGAGTGTCACCTTCACGGGCTTCCCCATCGAGCCGAGCACGCTGCCCGAGATAATCGGGCAAGTGCCTTGGGCCTCCGCGAGTTTCCGGTCTTCCGGCGACAGCTTGGCGAGGTTGGCGATGACCTTCGCGTCCGTGTCTTCGGGCGTCGAGGGGCGGACGGCCGAGGGACTTTTCGGACTCCCGCCACTCCCGCCGCCGATGTAGATCGACCCGGCGGCCGGGTTCAGCCGCGTCTCGGCGTCGATAAGGAACGAGCCGGCGGTCACCACCGTCTCGCCCGGCTCCAAGCCGGAGAGGACCGGGAAGTACGCCGCCCCGTCCGGCCCGGCCATCCGCGGCCCGAGTTCGACGCGCACGCCCTCGAACACGCCCGGCGACTCCTCGCGGTAGGCGAGCTTCAGCGCCCCGGTGTCGATCACGCTTCCTTCGGGGATGGCGAGGACGGCCGTCCCGTCGAACTTGAGCCGCCCGGCCGTTCCGCCGAGGCGGGCGAGTTTCTCGGGCGGCAGGGCGAGCTTCACCGTCGCCGTCATGCCCGGCTTGAGCCGGCCGTCCTTGTTGTCCAGCTCGAAGCGGACCGTGAGCGTCCGCGTCTCCTGATCGACGTGCGGGTACACGAAGGAGAGCGTGCCGGCGAACGTCTCGCCCGGGAACGCCCGCGCCGTCGCCCGCACCGGCATCCGGTCCCCCTTCGGCAATTCGTGGCTCTCGGCCGGGAGGAACGACAAGTCTTCCTCGTAGACTTGGGCTTGGATCCAAATGGTGTTCAGGTCGGCCACGTCGTACAGCGGGGTGCCCTCGTCCACGTACCGGCCTTCCGTCTGGTACTTGCGGACGACGTGCCCGTCGATCGGCGAGCGCACGGTGACTTGCGTGACCGGCTTGCCCGTCTTGACGATCTGCTCGATCTGGTCCGCCTCGATGCCCCAGAGGCCGAGCCGGTCGCGGGCGCTCTGTTCCAGGTCCGTGTTGCCGGCCCGGCGGGCGTCGAGCATGTTCTGCACGGTGACGACGAGGTCGGGGCTGTACAGCGTGGCGAGGGCGTCCCCCTTGTGGACCATTTGCCCCGTCTGGTTCACGGTGAGCTTGTCGATGCGGCCCTTGACGCGGGCGGCCACGTGCTTGAGGCCGCGCTCGTCGAACTCGACCGTGCCGACGGTCATGATCTCCTTCGCCAGTGTCTGAAAGGCGACCGGCGAAGTCCGCACGCCGGCCAAGACGATGCGGTACGGCGACACCTGCACCCGGCTCACGACGCCGGGCGGCAAGGCGACGTCGGCCCCGTCCCCCTTCTTCCGCTTGGAGAGCGGCATGAAGCAGATTGGGCACTTGTCCTTGTTGGAGTCCCGCACGATTTGCGGGTGCATGGGGCAGAAGTATTCCGTGTCCGGCGAGGCCGCGGCACTGTCGGATGTAACGCGCGCCCACTTCTCGTAATGGGCTTTGAGCAAGTCCCATTTCACGATCACCAGGCCGATGACGCCAAGGATGGCGACGAACCGGAGGCGCGCGAACAGGGTGAGCAGAACCTGCCGAAGGTTGCCGAGACGGCTTCTCGGTTCCGGCGGGGCGGTAACGGGGGAATCAGTCATGCGTGGCTCTCCGCAATGCCAACGGGGAAATCGTCGAGCGCCCGTTCCGAGGCCAACGGCCTCGCTCGGGCAATGATCGACGGCGGCGGTAAAGGCTGTTTTTCGGAAAGAAGCCGGTCATCGGGCGGCGCGGCGCCCGCGATCAGACCGACTCATGCGGACGGGGGAGATGTCAGCAAACGAGGATGTGGAAGCGGCGCAGGAGTTCGACGCCGGCGACGGGCGGCGGCCCGGCGTAGGCCGCTATGAGGAACGTGTTTTCGGGGACGAGCGGGTAGGCGGGGGCCGTGAAATCCGCCGGCGAGGCGGGCGGCCCATGAGACGGGGCCAGGGCGCGCCCTTCGTGGCCGAAGCCGACCGGCGACGCGGGAACGGCCGAGGCGTACTGAAAGGGACAGTTACTTGGGCACGGCGCCGGGTTCCGCGAAGGACTGGCAGGCTTCGGCGTCTTCTGGCAGTGCGGACAACGATTTGATGGCGAAGCGGCCTCCGCGGTCGGGGCGACGGCGGCCGTCTTCCACGGGAACGAGGGGGCGCAGCAACAGATCGACGGCCCGAGCAGGCTCGTCGCGAAGACCCAGATGGCTAGCAGGGCGTGGCCCATATGCCAATTGTATCCGCCGGGCGGCGAGTCATGTCCGAGAATTTATACGGCACGCGGCCAAGAATGATGCCACCGGTGGTCGGCCCCTTGTACTCCTCACGCTCCGCGTGAGGACCGGCTCCCCGCCCGAGGCGACCGCTTCCCGTGGGGGGAAGCCGATCCTCACGCGGAGCGCGAGGAGTACAAGGGGCGACCGAGAAAGATCAATCTCGGCCGCGTGCGGTATAAGCCGCGCTCGACGAATGCCGCACTGGCCCCGCGCGCCAAGGCCGTTTTTACTTCTTCACCCGCTTCGCCAGTCGTTCCAGGGCGGCGGTCGTCTCGAAGCCGGTCGCGGGATTATTGCGGGCCTTGCCGACGCGCTCCAGCAGGTCGCGGGCCTCGGCGGTCTCGGCCTGTTCCAAGACGTGCAGCACGGCCAACGGCAGGCGCGTAGCCGGGTCGGAGAGCGGGGCTTCGTTTAGTTTGTGCTTTTCAATCAGCTTGCCGGCTCGCTCGATTAGTTCCGGGGAGGCGCCGGGCTTTCGCTTCGCGTCGTTCAGGTAGGCGATGGCCGTGCCACCCCATTCGTCCAGTCGCTTCGCGGCGGCCTCGCGCACGGCGTAGCGCGGGGAGTCGAGGTCGGCGATGGCCTTCTGGATTTGCGTCAACAAGTCGGACGGGTCGGGCAGCGCGTAGTTCGCCTTCAGGTAGTTCACGCTCCCCGCGGCGTCCCGGCCCATCGCCCAGAGCGACGGGTTGCGCACGGCGGCGTCTTCGCTGGTCAGGTTCTTGAAGTGGGCGGTCAGTTCGGCGGCGGTGAAGCGTTCTTTGCGCAGGCCGATCTTGGCGGCGTTGGTGACTTTGTCCAAGTCTTCAATGGTGCGGCCGAGGTACATGTGGTCGAACAGGGCGACGCCGTTCATGGCCGTGAACGCGAAGCCCGTCAGCGTGTGGGGCCGGCCGTAGTCCGCGTACAAGTCGCGCGTGACGACTTCCCACTCGGCCGGGGCGGCCGCGCTCACTTGAAGCGCCGGGGAGAAGCCGACCAAGTTGGTCCCGGCGTGGTAGCGGAGCCAGTCGATCCCGGAGATGCACAACTGCACCATGACGCCGCCGGGCGCGGGCGGCGTCGCCGTCGCCGGCTTCATCCACGCGAAGCGGATGAAGCGGTATTCGCCCGGCCGCGGCTTCTCGACGACGGGGTACTCCCAGCCGGAGACGTGTTCGGTGAAGCGCTGATAGCCGGCCACCTTGAGGCAGGCGCCGCCGGAGTAGCAGTCTTCGCCCCACGCGCCGGCGCGGCCCAGCCCGTCCAATTCTTCGGGGGTCGAGGTGCGGTTCAGTTGCCGGGCCAGCCACGCGGCGTCGTCTTCCAACAACTCCACGACGGCGGCCTGAGCCGGGTGCGGCGGCGCCACCGTGATGCCGTTGGGGGCGTACCCCGGCCGGCCCGGAATTCCCGGAAACCCCGGCCCCCCGGCGTTCGGCGCGATCCGGTCGGCGCGGGCGATGGTGGCGGTGAGGAACACGGCGACAAGTATCAAAGTCCGAGTCATCGCTTCACCTCCGCGGGAGTCTTCAAATGCGCGGCCACACGGGCCGACAGTCCTTTTGCTTCCGCCGTGCCGACGGCGTCCAGCACGACGCGGCACCGCTCCAACCGCAGGCGGTCGTCGCTGATGTCACCGTCCCACGTTCGCAAGACGGCCAACAGGCGGTCCTTGGCCTCGCCGTCGGCGGCCGCGATGGCCTCCCGCACGTGCGGCAACACGCCGGCGCCGAGTTTCTTCAACTCGAGACCGGCCGGCTCGCGCACGACGAACCGATGGTGCGCGGCCGCCGCGATTAGTGGCGCGGCCGTCGCCGCCGGGACCGGGGCCGCGGCGGCCGGCGTCAGCGCGGCCAACCGCTCTTTCAAAAACGCGGCCGCCTGTTCCCGGTGGGCGACCAGTTGCCACAGGGCGTTCGTGTCGTCCGCTTGGCCGAGCGCCTTCCAGTACCCGTCCAGCCGGGCGGGCGTCAATTTCGTGGCCGGGGCGGTCTTCTTCAACGCGGCGAGCGTGTGCGTGTCGAGGTCTTCAACGGTGCGGCCGAGGACGACGTGGTCGAACAGGCCGTCCCCGCCGTAGCCCATGGGCGAGAAGGCGATGCCGGTGACGGTCATCGCCCCGAAGTCTTTGAACACGTCCCGCGTGACGACGACCCACTCCCGCGGGGCCTCGGCCGTCAGGGTCTTGGCCTCCCACGGTTGCGCCTCCGGCCCGGCGGTGTACCGGTGGTGGTCCCAGCCCGTCTCGCGGCTGGCGAGTTGGAGCATCAGGGCCGTGTTCGCCGACTTCTTCCACGCGAACCGGACGTAGCGGTACTCGCCGGGGCCGGGCTTCTCGGCGATCGTGAACTCCCACCCCTTGAGGTTGGCGTTGAACCGCTGCACCGACCCAACTCTCAGGGCCGTCTTGCCCGTGAACACGTCTGTCTTCTCGACCGCGGCGTTGTCGTCGGTCAAGTCTTCGCCGTCGTTCGTCAACAGCGGAAGCAGCGTCTCCGCATCGTCTTCCAACAACTCCGCGACGGCCGGCTTTTCCGCGGCCGGGGCGCCGAGGGGGATGAGCAGCAAGAAGAGGAAGGCACGACGCATCGGGGAGGACCAACGCTTGAGCGGTTATTCAGACAGACGACGCCAACGGCCCGAGAGTTTGGCGCCCTCAACCCACCACGGCCAAGTTGTCGCGGTGGATCAGTTCCGCGTAGGGGAGTTTGCCGACGGCCCGCTCGATTTGCCCGGTGGCCAAGCCGCGGACGCGCTCGGCGTCGGCGCTGGAATAATTCGTCAGCCCGCGGGCGAACTCCACGCCGGCCGCGTCGCACAGGGAGACCACGTCTCCCTTGCGGAACGTTCCCCCCACGGCCAGCACGCCGACGGGCAGCAGGCTCTTGCCCCCTTCTTCCACGGCCTTGCGCGCGCCGGCGTCCAAGCAAAACGACCCTTGCGGGCGGGCGGTGAAGCCGAGCCAGCGGCGGCGGGCCGACAGGCCTTCGCCGTGCGGCAGGAACAGCGTGCCCACGGTGTCCCCGCGGGCGACGGCGTCCAGGACGCCATCCGCGGAGCCGTTGGCCATGATGACGGCCCCCCCCGCGGCCGTCGCCAGCCGGGCCGCCCGCAGCTTGCTCTTCATGCCGCCGGTGCCGAGCGCGCTCTTGGTGGCCCCGGCCATTTCCGTGACCGCCCGGTCAATGTGCGGGACCGTGTGGACGAGTTCGGCCTTCGGGTCTTCGCGCGGGTCGGCGGTGTACAGGCCGTCCACGTTGGTGAGCAAGACGAGCAGCGGGGCTTGCAACAAGTTGGCGACCATCGCCGCCAAGTGGTCATTGTCTCCGAACTTGATCTCGGCGACGGAGACCGTGTCGTTCTCGTTGATGATCGGCAGGCAGCCGTACTCGAACAGCGTCAGGATGGTGTGCCGGGCGTTGAGGTAGCGCGCCCGACTGTCGAAGTCCCCGGCCGTCAGCAAGATTTGGGCGGCGGCGATGCCGTGCGGCGTCAGGCACTCCTGGTAGACCTGCATCAACGCACACTGCCCGACGGCCGCGCACGCTTGCAGGTGCGGCAAGTCCGTGGGCCGCTTGCCGAGCTTGAGCACGCCCACGCCGGCCCCGATGGCCCCGGAACTGACGAGGGCGACGCGCTTGCCGGCCGCCCGCAGCCGGGCGAGCTGGTCCGCGAGGGACTGCATGCGGGCGCGGTCGAGCGCGCCCTTGTCGTCCGCGAGGACGTTGGTGCCGACTTTCACCACGACCACGTCGGCCCGCGCCAGGATGTCGTGCCGAATCGCGTCCCCCATCACTTGCCTCGGTGCTGTGCGCCTCGCATCAAAGAGGGTATATGAAAGCATCCCACTCATCCCCCGACAAGCGGAGGCCGCGGGAATGAACCCCTTGGCGAACGTCGTGTTGGTGATGGCCGTCGCCCTCGTGATCGCCGTGTTCCTCGCGGCCCGGTGGGTGATGTACGCAAAGGCCGGCCAGCCCGGCTGGGCGTCGCTGATCCCGTTTTACAGCACGCACGTCGCCCTGAAGATCACCGGCCGCTCCCCGTGGTGGGAAGTGGCCGTCCTGTTCTTCTACCCGCTGTTCCTGCTCGTCTGGGTCTTGCAAAGCTACGACATCGCCCGCGCCTTCGGCCGCGGCGTCGGCTTCGGCATCGGCCTCGCGGTGTTGCCGTTCCTCTTCTACCCGGCCCTCGCCTTCGGCCGCTCCCGCTACGCCGGCCCGGACGGCCAAGGGGCGTGCGCCACGCGCGGCGTGAACCCGTTTTCGCGGGAGGGGGACGGGTTGGAGGAGCGGGCGTTCGGGTAAACCCCGTTTAGCCGCAATACCGTTCGTTATCCTATATGAACTGTCTCGGCAAAGGTTTGCGTCAATGGCGGCGGGTGGCGGTGGTGGGGGCGCTTCT
>JAYUGD010000086.1:0-7130 GCA_043767785.1 Zavarzinella sp.
GTCGGCACGTCGCGGCCCTCCAAGAGTTCTACGCGCAGCGTCCGGCGCACACGCCGGCGCGGCGCCGAGTTAAACTGGGGTGGGTAGAGGACATGGGAGAGCGTCCTGTCTGGCTGTCGCGTCGAAGGGAGTTGTCAGACGGTAACACGGCCAAGCGACGGATCGCAACAGAATTCTTTCACGATTGTGAGAATACTTCCCGCTGTTCAAAAACCGAGCAAGATACGATCCCCTTCCGGCTCGGTCAAACCAAATCACCCCGGATTGCCACGCTTTCACCAAATCGGTCGCGCGCGATGGCAGACAACTTGGCAGGGCTTCACAAGTCCTTCACAATCCGACCGCCGACGGCTCTGCCGCCCTCAAAGGCCGGCCCTTGATCTGGCGCGTGAACGCCGACGCGGGCACCACTGTGTGGAAGCCGGCTTCGAGCACTGTGAGGAACAGGACGTGGCCGTCCACGCCGCTGGCTTCGAGGGCGACGGAGCCGTCGGCCGCGCCCGGCGTAGTTCACGGATGTCCGCCGAGACCCTGAAGGCGTGATCGGGGCGATAGCGCCGAGATGACGCCTTCATCGCGCGAGCGCGGCCGTCATTCGCCCGCGTCGGAATCGGGGGCGACGGCGCGTTCGACGGCGAGGCCCAACTGCCGCAGTTTGTTGCGGAGGGTGCCCCGCGTGATGCCCAAGGCCTCGGCCGCCCGCGCCTGGTTGCCGCCGGTGCGCGTCAGCACGCGGGCGAGCAACTGCCGCTCCATCAGGCCCAGGCAGTCCCCGTACAAGTCCGACGACCCGGCGGCCACGCGCTCGTCGATGAATGCGTCCCAGTTGAGGGCGGGCCGGGCGGCGGGGCCGGGGACGGCGGGGGGGGCGTCCAACATGGCCGGCGCGGGACTGGGGAGCAGGCTGGGGAGCAGCACGGACCCGCTCAGGTGGAGGAATGCTTGCTTCAGCGCGCTCTGGAGTTCGCGGACATTCCCGGGCCACGCGTGGGCCCGCAGGGCGGCCCGCGTCTCCGGGGGCACCGCCGGCGCGGGCCGGGCGAGTTCGCGGGCGAACCGGGCGAGGTAGTAATCGGTCAACTCGTCGATGTCGGCCCCGCGGTCCCGGAGCGGGGGGAGGCGAATACTGAAGACGTTCAGCCGGAAATAGAGGTCCGGCCGCACCTTCCCGGCGGCGACCTGCCGCTCCATGTCCGCGTTCGTGGCGGCGATCACGCGGACGTCCGTGCGGACCGTCTCGTCCCCGCCGACCCGCTCGAAGGCCTGTTCCTGCAAGACGCGGAGCAACTTCACTTGGGCGGCGAGCGGCGTCTCCCCGACCTCGTCCAAGAAGAGCGTCCCCCCGTGGCACTGCTCGAACTTGCCGATCCGCTTGCGCTCCGCGCCGGTGAAGGCCCCCCTCTCATGCCCGAATAGCTCGCTCTCGATGAGGTTCTCGGGGATGGCGCCGCAGTTGATGGCCAGGAACGGCCTGTCCTTGCGCTTCGAGTGTTGGTAAATCGCGCGGGCGACCAGTTCCTTGCCCGTGCCGGACTCGCCGGTGATCAACACGGTGGCGTCGGTCCCGGCGACGCGGCCGATGGCCTTGTACACGTCCTGCATGCCCGGCGAATTCCCGACCAAGGCGTCGGCCCCGTCGCCGGGCTTGGGGGGCGCGCCGACAACGGCGGGCGTGGTCATCAAGAGGCCGCCGGCGCACGCCCGGGCGATCGCGTCCCGCAATTGCTCGTACAGCACCGGCTTCAGGAGGTAGTCGAACGCGCCGCGCTGCATGGCCTCGATGGCCAAGTCCGCGGTGCCGTGCCCGGTGATGAGGATGACGGGGACGCGGGCGTTCGCCGCCCGGAGCCGGTCATAAGCCTCGAGGTTCTCCGCGTCCGGCAAGTGGACGTCGAGGACGACCACGTCCGGGTTTTGCTCGCCGAGCAGGCGCAAGCCGTCCGCCAGGGAGCGGGCCGTGCGGGTCTCGTACTCGGGGGGGTGAAACGCCTTGCGGAAGGCGTGCTGGATCACCGGCTCGTCGTCGATCAAAAGCAGTTTGTGCATCGGCCTGCCGGGCAGGATGTGGGAGCCGGGCATCGGGGCGTCAGTCATCATACGCCCCCGCGGGGAGGGTGACGGCAAAGACGGCGCCGCCGGCCGCGCCGTCGGCCGCGGTCAGCCGCCCGCCGTGCCCCTCGACGATCCGGCGGGACACCACCAGCCCCAGCCCGACCCCGGTCTCCTTGGTCGTCGCGAACGGCTCGAACAGCTGCGGCCGAATCGACGCGCTAATGCCCGGCCCGGTGTCGGCGACCGTCAGCCGCGCCTCCCCGGCGGCCCGCGTGACGGCGACGGTAAGTGTCCCGCCGTCCGGCATCACGTCCAAGGCGTTGAGCAGAAGGTTCAACAGCACTTGCCGGAGTTGGTCCGCGTCGCCGTCGAGCGGGCACCCGCCCGGGGGGGCCGCCAAGGCGACGGTGACGCGCTGCCGGTCGGCGCGGCCCCGCGCGAGCGCGAGGGCGCCCCGGGCCACGGCCGCCAAGTCGACCCGCGCGCGGGCCAACCGCGGCGGCCGGGCGAAGTCCAAAAAGGTTTTCAGCGACCGTTCGATCCGCAGCAATTCCGCCTCGATCATGCCGAGTTCGTCGTCACTCAGGCCGCCGGCCGCGGGGTCCCGGCGGGCCGTTTCCAGCAGCAGGATCGCGGCCATCAGTGGGTTGCGGATTTCGTGGGCGACGCCGGCCGCCAACTGCCCCATGGCCGCCAGCCGGTCGTTGTGCCGGGCCTCCCGCTCATTTTGCTGGAGTTTCCGCACGGCCTGCTCCACCCGCCTGAGCAAGTCGTCGGCCCCGTCGCCGGGGCGGCCCCCCGCCCGCTGCCACTCGACCGTTGTGAGTTCCTGCCCCAATAAGTCGGAGGCCCCTTGGACGCGGACCAGGAATTGGTGGATGGTCCGCCGCAGGCTGCGGGCAAGCCCGTACCCGAACACCAGGCCCGCCAGCGACCCCAGCACCCCGACGACGGCGAGGCCCCACGCCGTCCGGCGCAGGGACCGGCGGAGGTCTGTCTCGGACTCTTCAATCAGTGTGGCGTTCAGGTTCCGCAGGTCGCGACACCCGGGCAAGACGCCCGCCCGCAACAGGCGGACAGGCTCGGCGCGGCCGGCCTCGCCGGGCGGCCGCGTGGCCCACGCGTGCCGGTACTCGCGGAACCCATCGGCGATGCCGGCCGTTAGTTGCCGTTCTTCGGGCTTGTCGGCCCGGTCCTCGATTTGGCCGATGCGGCGGTCGATCCGGTCGTGCAATTCCCCGACGTCATCCTCCCCGAGTTGGTGCCGGCGGAGTAATTCGACGACCGCCTCTTCAAGGTTGCTGGCCGCCCGCCGAGACCCGATGTTCTCCCCGAGTTCCTCGGCCTTGCGGGCCTGGTCCCGGGCCAGGTGGACGGCGACGGTCCCGCCCGCGACCAGCACCAAGCCGCTGGACAACGTCGTCAGGAACAGCAGGCGCTGCGGGTATCGATGCAGGGACAAGGCCGCCTCCGCGCCGCGTGAACGGCCTTGGACGGGACGCCACGGGGCCAACGATAATGTACGCGGCGGCGGCCGGTCACGGGACCATGGCTTCCTTAAAGGCCGCCTTCGTGCCGATCAACTTGAGCAGCCGCGGCATGTAGTCGCTCACCCGCTTCACCGCCGGGCAGGCGGCCCCGAGTTCTTGCTCCAGCCGGGTGCGGTCGTAGACGACATTCATGTTCAGGAACGGGAAGTAATACATGAGGGACCGGTAGATCCGCCGGCCGACAGGCTCTTTCAGCGCTTCGCGGAGAAGGGGCCGGGTCCAAAGCGCCGGGGGGACGGTCGCCAGCGGCGTCCGGCGGCCGTAGAAGGAGCCGACGGCGGCCGACAGTTCGCTGATCGTCTGGGCGTCGGCGGCCCCCGCGGACAGGTGGTAGCAGTCGAACCGGCGCTCCGGCTTCGCCGCCAACCGCAAGGTGGCTTCGGCGACGAAGTCAACGTCCACGATGTCGAGGCGGGCCGCCGGGTTGACCGGCAGGGCGCGGAACACGCGCGTGATCGGGACGCACCACAAGATCTGCCGGGCGAATTTCGCGTCGTCCAGCCCCTCGCTCAGGACAATGGTCGGCCGCAGGGTGAGGACCGGCAAGCCGCTGTCGCGGAGGAGCTGTTCGGCCACCGCCTTCGACCGGGTGTACGCGTTGAAATGGCGATTGTCCGGCCGGCACCCGTCCGCCTCCGTGACGGTCGCGTCCGCCACGTCGCCGACGTTGGAGGCCGTGCTCATGTAGACGATCAGGGGCGGGGAGGGGCACTTCTTGACGAGGCCAATGAGGTTCCGCACGCTTTCGACGTTCGTGGTGCCGGAGTCACTCGCGTCGGTGAACGAGGTGTCGGCCGCGTTGTGGAAGATCATGTCCGTCGCGCCGACAACGTCCAGCATGTCGTCGGCCCCCAAGGCCCAATTCGGTTGGAGGATGTCCCCCGCCACCGGGCGGACGTTGTCCGGCGCGCCGGCGCGGTGACCGCTCCGCTCAAGCCGCGCCTGAATTCGGCGCGCGGGACTTTCGTCCGTGGGCCGGATGAGGGCCGAAATCCGCCCCCGGTGACCGCGGGCCAACAAATGCCGGAAGACTTCCCCGCCGACGAGGCCGGTGACCCCGGTGACGAGCACCCGGCTGTCCTGTGTCAGAATGCGTTTCATGCGTGTCCTGCAAAAAAAAAAGAGTGCGAGGGAAGAGCCGGGTCAATCTTGGTGTGGGGCGTAATAGCCGAGCAGCACGACGCCGGCGCCGACGAGGGCGATGCCGGCCCACGCCCCGGGCGGCAGGCGCTCGCCGAAGGCCAGCACGCCGACGACGGCGGCCCCGGCCGTCCCGATCCCGGCCCAGGCGGCGTACACGGGGCCGACGGGCAGCGACTTCAGGACGTGGGAAAGAAGGAAGAGTGAGATGAGATACCCCACCCCGACCCCGATTGTGGGTTTGAGCCGCGTCAACCCGTGCGACGCCTTCAGGAGCGTCGTGGCCGCGACTTCGGACGAGATGGCGATCAACAGCAAGAGGAGATTGGTCATCCCTGCCACGTCCTGCGGTAAAGAGTGTTCGCCGACAATCCATTGACGGCGACTCTCATAGTTGCATTTCCGATGCCGAGACTCCGCCCGCGTGGAGATCGCGGGCGGCCCCGGCGCCGAGTTTGCTGATTGTGCCGCGGACTCACTGCGGAAAATTTGCCGCGCCGTGGCGGCCACAGCACACCAACGGGATGACGAGGATGTCACGATTTTGTCATTGCATATTGGGGGCCGCCCTGCTCTTGCCGGCCGCTTCATCGGCCGAAGAACGGGGGTTCGAAGTCACCGTGGACGGCAAGCCGGCGGGCGATTTTCGCATGAAAGTGACGGCCCTCGCCGACGGCTCGGAGCAAGTGGACATGGCCGCCGACGTGAAGTTCAGAACCTTCGGGATCGGGTACAGTTACTCGTCCCGGTCGACGGAAATTTGGACGGACGGGCGCCTGCGGCAATTGGATTCGGCCGTGAACGACGACGGGAAAAAAAAGCGTGTCAAGGTCGAGTCGGACGCGCGAGGATTGACCGTGGTGGTCAATAATCGACCGACCCCGTGCGCCAAGACCGCTCTCTTGGCGACCGGCTGGCGCCTGCCCCCGTCGGACCAGAAGGCTTTTGAGGCGGTGGTGGTTGACACCGAAGACGGCACACAGACCGTCGCCCGTATCGAATACGTTGGCGACTTCCAGGCAAAGCTGCCGGCCGGGGCTGTCCCGGGCCGGCGGTACAAGGTGACGGGGAAGGATTTGGACGCGGAGTGGGTGTTCGACGGCGCCGGCCGCCCGATTCACCAGACGATGAAATGGGACGGCCACACGGTCGTTCTCAAACTGACCGGCATTACCAAATGACCGATCGACGTTGCCTGACACTTCTGCTGTTGACGGCCGTGTCCGCGTCTGCCCAAGACCCGGAACCGGGAGCGGCCGGTCGGCCGTCGGCGAATCTGGTGTCGGCGCTCGAAGCGCTGGGGGCCAGCAACGGCGTGCCGGACGGGGCCGGGTCCACGCAGTACGCCAAGCAGCCCGTTCGCGGACAACAGGCCTCGCTGGGCATGTTCACCGCCCAAGCCGGGGGCGCCGTGCCCGCGTGGGAATCGGGGAATGACCAATTGTTTGTCACCGGCGCGGGCCGGTGGCTTTCCGTCCCGACGAAGGCCGTCCTCCCGGACGACCGGGCGGCGTTCCCCAACAATTGGTACGACGTTCAGGCCGGCGGGCTGTTCGTCCGGCAAACGCCGGACGGCCGGAGTTGGGGCGTCGGGCTGACGGGCGGGTCGGTCAGCGACAGGCCTTTCCAAAGCGTCCGCGAGGCGGCCGTGAACGCCATCGCCTTTTTGCGCGTCCCGTCCGGCGACGACGCATGGCTCTTCTACGTGGTCAGCGCGACCAACGGGCAGGTCGGCCAAAACATCCCGATCCCCGGGGTGGCCTACGAGTTCCGCACGGAAAATTGGCGGGGCGTGGCCGGCTTCCCGTTCGTGAACGTGACGCGACGCCTGACGCCGGAGTGGGACTGGGAGTTCAGTTACGCGGCCCTCACCGACGTCCAAACGCGGGTGAACTGGCACGCGACCGCGGCGGCCAAGCTGTACGGCGGGTTCGCGTGGACGAACCAGAGCTGGTTCCGGGCCGGCCGCGCCGACCGCAACGACCAGTTCTTTTACTACGAGAAGCGGCTGGAGGCCGGCGTGGTGTACACGCCCGCCAACGGCGTGAACTTGGAAGTCGCCGGCGGGGAGGCGTTCGACCGCTACTTCTTCGAGACCCACTCCTTCTCCCTCACCGGCCGCAACCGCGTGGACGCCGGGGCGGGGCCGTTCGTGAGGTGCCAACTGGAACTCAAATATTAGCCGGGTTTCAACGCCGCGTAAGGTTCCCCGGAATGGCCGCTCGGCGGGTGACGACCATCTATCCCGCCCGCGGCCACGATTGATCTTGATCGGTCGGCCCAATGTACTCCTCACGCACCGCGTGAGGATTGGCTTCCCCCCACGGGAATCAGTCGTCTCGGGCGGGAAGCCGGTCCTCACGCGGAGAGCTTGTGCAAAAATCGGCC
>JAYUGD010000087.1:0-2525 GCA_043767785.1 Zavarzinella sp.
GCCGCCCGCTTGCTCCCCCTCTCCGCCGCGGAGAGAGGGGGCCGGGGGGTGAGGTTGCCTTTCGTGGGATTAGGGCGCTTTCGCGTCCTCCCCATTCGGCAGCGGGTTCTTCGCAAATGTCCACGCCTCCACCGGCCGGCCCTCGATCAAGTGTTGCTGCACGAACAGCGGGATGCGGTCGGCCGTCAGGTTGGCGTACCACGTCCCGTCCGGGTAGACGACGGCCACCGGGCCTTGTTGGCACACCCGCAGGCAGTCGGCCTTGGTGCGGTAGCAGGCGTTCGGACCGGCGCTCAGGGAGAGGTTCTTCTCCTTGAGTTCCGCCTTCAGCGCGGCCCACGCTTCTTGGCCGACCTCGTCGGAACAGCACTCGTCGCCGACGCACAGGAACACGTGGCGGTGGTAGGTTCCGATGCCGAGCTTCGCGGCCACGTCGGTCAGGTTGCCGGACTTGTCGAGTTTGGACATCACGTCTTTCCATCGGGCCAATCGGCACATTTTATGGACGGCCCGGCGGGCGGCGGGGTACACTGTCCCGACCTCCACCGTGACCGGGACGAACCGCCTTGAAAATGCTCCTCTCCCTCGGGTGTTGCTGCGTGGCGTGGGCCGGGACGGCCGCCGACACCAATAGCGTCGGCATGAAACTCGTCACCGTCCCGGCCGGGGCGTTCGAGATGGGGGCTGGGGCCGAGCCGCCGAAGTCGATGGCCGAGTACGCCAAGCGGGATTATGACGAGGCCCCCGCCCACCGCGTCGCCATCTCGAAGCCGTTCCTGATGGGCGCCCACGAAGTCACCAACGCCCAGTACGAGCAGTTCGACCCGGACCACAAAAAGCTGCGCGGCCTGGACGGCGTCAGCAAAACGGACGACGAGCCGGTGACGTTCGTGACGTGGAATCAGTCGGTCGCCTTCTGCGATTGGCTCTCCAAGAAGGAGGGGAAGCCGTACCGCCTGCCGACGGAGGCCGAGTGGGAGTACGCCTGCCGGGCCGGGACCACGACGCCGTTCGCCACGGGGGAAAAGATCACGGCGGCCCAAGCGAACATCGGCGAAACGCCCGACGGCAAGCCGTTGCTGACCGCGAAGGTCGGAAGTTACCCGGCGAACCCGTGGGGCCTGCACGACATGCACGGCAACGTGCTGGAATGGTGCCTCGACTGGCACGGGCCGTACGAGGCCGGCGAGCAGACCGACCCCGTGGGCCGCGAGAAGGGCTATGCGAGAATCGCCCGCGGCTGGTGCTTCCAGAAGACGGAGAAGACACTCGGGTTCGCCACGAAGTATTGGCGCAGCTCCAACCGCTCCGGCTTTTTGCCCATCGACGCCAACCGGCTGACCGGCTTCCGCGTCGTGCAAGCCGAGATGCCGGCGACGAAGCCGTTGCCGGAGGTCTTGCCGCTCAACGGCCAGAACGTGAAGAAGTCGGCAACCCCGATGCCGGCGGCCGCGAAACCGCTGTTCGTCAACTACACCGCGAACAAGACGACTGCCGCGATGCCGAAGGACGCCTTCGGCCCGGTGTTCGCCAACCACAACCACTTCGCGGCCGTGTGCGTCTGCCCGAACGGGGACGTGCTGGCGTGCTGGTATTCCACCGTCAGCGAACAGGGCCGCGAACTCGCCCAAGCCGCCACGCGCCTGCGGGCCGGGGCGGACCAGTGGGAACCCGTCTCCGCGTTCTTCGACGTGCCGGACGTGAACGACCACGCCCCCGTCTTGTTGCGGGACGGCGACCGCATTTGGCACTTCTGCACGCAGTCCCTGCGCGGCTGGGACAACGCGACCAACATCGCCCGCCACTCCGACGATAGCGGCGCCACCTGGAGCCAGCCGCAAATCATCCTGAGCCGGGACGACCCGAAACACCTGAGCCAACCGTGTTCCGCGTTCGTCACCAAGGCCGGTAAAATCGTGCTAGCCTGCGACGGCGACGACCACAAAGACGAGCGCCTGATCGTTAGCCCCGACCACGGCAAAACATGGAAAGTCGCCGCCGGCGACATGCGGAAGACCGCCGGCAAGTACGCGATTCACCCCGCCATCGCCCCGACCGCCGACGGCGGGATCGTCAACTTTCTGCGCGGCCCCAGCCCGATGCCGGTGCAGTTCTCCAAGGACGACGGCGAAACATGGACGCAAACCGACACGCCGTTCCCCGGCATCAGCTCCGGCCAAAAAGCCGTCGCCCTACGTCTGAACAGCGGGAACCTGTTGCTCATCAGCATCGACAACTCCAAGAAGGTCGTCGAAGGCGGCGGCACCTTCGCCGCCTTGTCGATGGACGACGGGGCGACGTGGCCGCACGTCCGCAAACTGGACGGCGTCACCGGCTACATGGCGGCCGCCCAGACACCGCACGGGGACATTTTTGCCGTCGGCTCGCGGATGAGCGCGGTCAAGTTTAATGAGGAGTGGTTAAAGGAGGGGAAGGCTTTTCCGACGGGGAAGTGATGTCGCACATGGCGGCCGACGAATCACTGACCGGAGTGCGACTTGGCGAGCGGGGGACGTGAGTCCCCT
>JAYUGD010000088.1:0-7124 GCA_043767785.1 Zavarzinella sp.
AGAAAGTCAACGCGCGCACGCTTCAGCCTCAATCAGCGGCCGGTTTTCCTCCCCCCCTTACCAAGGGGGGGCCGGGGGGGGTCTTCACCCGCCGACGACTTCCATTGCTCGTCATCGCGCTAAGTTTCTTCGCCTCAACTCTCCAAGCCCAAGAACCCGCCGCGGGCCGGCCGCCGGCGTTGAACCGGCCGCTCGAACCGTTCCCCGAATTGCTGAAAAACCTGCCGCCGCCCGGTGAGCCGGAAACGCCTGTTGACCCGCCGTTGGGGTACGCGGGGCCGAGCCGCGTTCAAAATCGCTCGGGCCGCAATGCCGAATTCCAGACCGTCGAAGACCGCTGGCGCATCGGCTTCCCGGCGTGGGACCGCTACGGCCAAGGCTTCCCGCCCGGCCTCGACTACCCGTACAATATGGGCGAGGCCGCGGACCCGTACAACCAGAACGTGCTGAAGGGGGACTACCCGATTCTCGGGCAGAACATCTTCCTGACCCTGACGGGCACGTCGTCGTCGCTTTTCGAGTACCGACAACTACCGACGGCCACCACGCCGTTCGAGAGTACGCAGGGGGACGGCCCGCGGGAGTTCTTCGGCAAGAGCGGGCAGTTCGTCTACAACCAGTTGTTCCTCGCCTCGGCCGACCTGTTCCAGGGGGACGCGGCCTTCAAGCCGTCGGACTGGCGGGTGAAAGTCACCGCGGCCGTGAACGACCAATACTTGGCGGCGCAGGAGTTGGGCGTCGTCAGCCCCGACGTGCGCGACGGCCGGACCCGCAACCGCGGGTGGGTGACGCTGCAAGAATGGTTCGGCGAGCTGAAACTCGCGGACACCAGCCCGCAATACGACTTCGTCTCGGTGCGGGCCGGGGCGCAGCCGTTCACCAGCGACTTCCGCGGCTTCATCTTCAGCGACACGAACTTCGGCGTGCGCCTGTTCGGCACGGGTTCCGCGAACCGGGAACAGTACAACCTTGCCGTGTTCCGGCAGTTGGAGAAGGACACGAACAGCGCGCTGAACTCGTTCGAGTTCCGCAACCAGACGGTGGCCGTCGCCAACTACTACTACCAGGACTTCGTGTTCCCCGGGTACACGGCCTCGGCCAGCGTCCACTACAACGAAGACGGCCCCGACTTCCGGTACGACCGCAACAAGTTCCTCGTGCGGCCGGACCCGGCGGGCGTGTTCCAACCGCACCGGGTGCAAGCCGTTTACTTGGGGGCGGCCGGGGACGGGCACATCGACCGCATCAACGTGTCGCACGCGGCCTACTGGGTTCTCGGCCACGACAGCCTGAACCCGTTGGCCGGGCGGGACCAGCGCATCAGCGCCCAGATGGCCGCCGCCGAACTCTCCTACGACCGCGACTGGGCTAGGTTCCGCCTCTCCGGCTTTTACTCCTCCGGGGACGGCAAGATCAACAACAGCGTCGCCACCGGGTTCGACACGATCCTGGACAACCCGGCCTTCGCGGGCGGGGAGTTCAGCTTCTGGCAGCGCCAGCAAATCCCGCTCTTCGGCGTGAACGTGTCGCAGCGCAACAGCTTGGTGCCCGACCTGCGCTCCAGCAAAATTCAGGGGCAAAGCAATTTCGTGAACCCCGGCCTGTGGCTGGTCAACGCCGGGCTGGACCTGGACCTGACGCCGAAACTGCGGTCGATCAGCAACGTGAATTTCCTGTGGTTCGACAAGACGAACGTGTTGGAGCAGTTCATCTTCCAGAACCAGATGGACCGCGAGATCGGCGCGGACATCAGCACGGGCATCGAGTACCGGCCGCTCTTAAGCAACAACGTGATCTTCCTGTTCGGCGTCTCAACGCTGCTCCCCGCCAACGGCTTCCGCCAGTTGTACGACCGCCTCCGCGACCACCGCGGCCCCCTCGCGGCGGCCTTCGTGGAGATGGTGCTGACGTACTGAGAGAACCGTCACGGCGTTGCCCAAGCCATTGCGCTTCCCCACGTTGCCAAATCGTTTCCGTTGCCGTCGGATATTTTGCCAAATTCCGCCCGCCCGCGCGGCCGATAGTATCGGTTGAACCGTTCCACGGCGCACGACCGGGATATTCCGACATGGTGGGACTGCCGTACAAAGTGGTTTCGGTGATCGGCCTCGCGGCCGCGGTCGCGGGGTGGTCGCGCGCCCAAGAGCCGAAAAAGGAAGTCGTCGCCCCGAAAGCGCCGAAGGTCGAGCCGAAGAAGGCCGACCCGAAGGAGCCGGAACCGCCCATTCTCGACCTGCTGGCCGCGGGCGGCGGGGCGGGGGCGTCACGGACGGGGGAGAGCACGACGCACGCCCCGAACATGTACGGGGACGCCTTCGGCGGGAACCGCTATCGCTTGAGCGTGTTTTTGGGGCGGCTGAACGCGCTGTCGCAGGTGACGGACAACACGCTCGGGGCACAGAACACGCCGGACAATCAGCAGTTGTCCGTCAACTACGGCCCCCGCGCCGGCGGCATTGTCGTTGTCGGCGCCGGCCGCCCGTTGGCCGCCTATCCCGGCGCCTCCCCGCAATTCACGAGTGAGCAGCCGTACGGGACGTTTCACAACCAAGTGCGGCCGGTGAAGAGTCCGGCCTCCCCGCGCACGACGACGATCCCGATCTTGGACAACGCCGCGTACCGGGCGGCGGTCGACGGCGTCTTCACCAAGCTGTACGGCCCGGCCGGCGCGACACTCTTTTCCCCAAACGGCTCGAAACTGGTTTACACGACGCCGGTCACTGAGGGGGCGACGGGGGTTGTTCTTACTCCCGGCGTGGCCCAACTCTTCTACCAGTACGACCGCTTCTCGCAACTCGACGTGGCGACCCCCGCCGGCGGCGGCGTGGTCGGGCGCACCAAGATCTCCGAAGACAACAACCCCCTGCCGCGCGACCGCGTCTTCTTCAACACCGACTACTTCTCGAACACGCGGTTGCTCGCCGGCGGGCTGGACGTGACCCGCTTCGCCCCCGGCTTCGAGGCCACGTTCTTCGACCAACTGGCCTCTTTCGAAGTGCAGTTCCCGTTCGCCGCGACCCTGAGCGCCGGCAGTTCCGCGGACGGCTTCACCGGCCGGGACACGGTCTTCGGGAACATCTTCGCCGCCCTCAAGGGGCTGGCCTACTCCGGGGACGGCCTATCCCTCTCGGGCGGCTTGGGGTTGGCGATCCCCACGTCCCCGGACGCCGTGGTCAAGTCCGCCGACGGCGGGGACTTTGTGCGGATCAAGAACGAGTCGTGGAACGTGGTCCCGTTCGTCGCGGCGATTTACGCCGCCCCAGGGTCACGGTTCTTCTGGCAGAATTGGGCGTCCGTCACCTACGACACGACGGGAAGCCCGGTGGTGGCGAATTTCGACGGGACCGGCCAGCGGAGAATCGGCTCGATCCGCGACCAGTCCGTGCTGGCCCTCGACACGCAGGTCGGCTACTGGCTGATCCCCTACGGCTCGGGGACCGGCGTCATTCAAGCCCTGTCGCCGTTCGTGGAACTGCACTACAACACGGCCATCGGCGACAATACCACCGTGCGGGCCGGCAGCCTCGCCCTCGTCCCGACGAATAACCGCTACGATGAGGTGAACCTCACAACAGGCATGGCGGCCTACTTGGCCAACAACCTGCTGGTATCCAGTTCCGTGGTGGTGCCGCTTTCGAGCGGGTCGAACAAGTTCTTCGAGTACCAGGTCGGCCTGCGCGTGAGTTGGTTCTTCGGGGCGACGGCCGCCAACCCGGTCCCGGCCCAGTTGGCGCCGTAGTGGTCACTTCCCCGCCACCACCTGCTTGAAGTCGGCCCGCTCCAAGATCGCGGCGAAGTCCGGGTCGCGCTCGAAGCCGGTGAATACCACATAACCTCCGGCGGCGGCCGTCTTCAATCGCGCCACGGCCTCGTCGGCGAACTTCTTGGCGTTGTCCGGGTCGCGGGCGGCGGCCATCGCGTAGACGCGGGCGAAATCCACTTGGTGATGCGGCCGCAGGTCAGAGTTTTTCGCGAGCTTCTCCACGGCCGGCATCACGGCGGCGACGTGGCCGGCGGCGATCAGGTTGACGGCGTTCCGCAGCGCCAGCGTCGTGTTCAACTCGGCGACGCGGCCGGCGTCGGCGGCGGCCTTGGCCACTTCCTTTTGCTCGTCAAACAGTTTTTGCCGGCCCGCCAAGGCGTCTTTCAGTTGCACCAGCGCTTTCGTGTCCGTGGGGGTTTTCTCGTACACGCCGTCCGCGAGGGCGATGGCCCGGTCGAACCACGGGGACGCTTCGCCGGGCGCCGGCCGCTTCAACTCGCCGAAGTTTCGGCATGTCATGGCTTGGTTGAGCTGGTACGCGACGTGGGCCGGGAACTCCTTGACGAGTTGTTCCTGAATGTCGTAGGCGGCCCGGAAGTCCTTCTCCGCGGCGGCGAGTTGGTTGGCGTCGCGCAGGTACACGCCGCGGTTGTTGAGGCTGAGGGCCAAGTCGGCCCGGTACTCGCGGGTCTTGGGGAAGTCTTCAACAAGTTTCGTTTGCAAGTCGATGGCCGCCGCGTACTCCTTGCCCGCCTCGGCGGTCTGCTTGCGGTCGAGCAGCAAGTTCCCTTGCAAGTTGTGACTGCGGGCGAGCAGCAGCCGGTGCTCGGGAGTCTTGGGAAAGCGCTTGGCGAGCAGTGTCTGCGTGTCCATCGCCCGCCGCACGGCATCAAGCGGTTCCGCGGACGCGGCGGGCCGGAAACTTCTGAGCGCCTCGCCAAGGCTGTAGTGCGCGCTCGCCCAGTGTTGTTGGTACTGCGGCATCGACGGGTACGCCTGTTGGAGCGATTCGTAAATCTCCGCGGCCTTCTTGAGTTCGCCCACGGCGTCCACGGCGTTTCCCAACGCCTTCGCCGCGGTCGCCAGGTTCACCCGCGTCTTGGCGAGGTCTTCTTGGTACGCGGCCTCGGCGGGGGCCTCGGCCCGCAACGTCTCCCGGATGCCCAGCGCCCGCTTCAAGAGCGGCTCGGCCTCGTCCGGCCGGCCGCGTTCCAGAAGCGTAATCGCCAAGTTGCTGACGCTACCCGCCAACTCGTTGCGGTAGTCGGGAACCTTCGGGTGGGCCTCGGCCAACGTCGTCTGGATGTCGATGGCCTTCCGTAAGGCTTGCACGGCGGCTGGGATGTCCCCTTGCACGCGCCGCGTGTTGCCGAGGTTTGTCAGCGTGCGCGCCCATTGGCGGGCGTACTCCGGCGTCTCAGGATGCTCGCCCGCCAACGGCTCCTGAATGGCGACGGCCTTTACAAAAGCGTCCGCGGCTTCCTGATAACGGGCGGCTTGGTGGCGAACGAGGCCGATGTTATTGAACGCCCGCGCCTGGTCGTGGCGGTACTCCGATTGAGCGGGGAAGTCGCCGACCATCCCTTGGAATAGGCCGACCGCGGTGACAAACGAGGTTTCTGCTTCCTCATTGCGGCCGAGCCGGCGCTCGATGGTGCCGACGCGGAAGGCGGCTTGCGCTTGGCGCTTGCGCTCAACTTCGCCGGCCCCTTCTTCCGTCATCAATTGCCGGTAGTAGGCGTGGGCTTCTTCCAAGAATTTCCGCTGCTCGGGGGTGATCTCCTGTTGGGAAATCAGCGCGTCGCGGGTGAAGTTCGAGGTCATCGCGTCGAGGGCATCCATCGCGGCGTTGCGGGCCGATTCCGCTTTGACGCGCTGCTGCTGCTCGGCGGCGCGGGCGAGTTCTTTCTCGTTCCGCTCTTGGACCGTGCGGTTCTTCTCGGCGTTGACGAAGTACAGCCCGGCCCCCAAGGCGGCGACGGACGTGACCAGCATGACGGCCGCCGCCGAGACGAACGTGCGGTGCTTGCGCGCCCAGCGCCGGGCGCGGTCCGGCCACGGCTCCGGGTACGCGAAGACGGGCTCGTCCGCGAGGTAGTGGTCGATGTCTTCCCCGAGGGCCAGCGCCGTCGGGTAGCGGTTTTCGGGCTTGAGGGCCATCGCCTTCACGACGATGGCGCTCAACGCCGGCGGCGTGCCCGGCTTTGCCTGGACGGGGGGGGTGAACTCGCCGCGCTTCACGCGGGCCAGCAGTTCGTCCACTTTCTTTCCGTTGAACGGGATGTCGTTCACGATCAGGGCGTACAGCGTCGCCCCCAAGCTGTAGATGTCCGATGGCTTGCCCATGATGTCGAGCCGGCCCTCGGCCTGCTCGGGACTCATGAACGCCGGCGTGCCGACGGCTTGGCCCGCCACGGTCTGCTCGTAACTGCTGGCGTTGACCGGCTGAATGGACTTCTCGGCCCCGTCCGCCGTGCCGCCGTGGTCCGGGGACGTGTCGCCGATGGCCTTGGCCAAGCCCCAGTCCACGACCAGCGTTTCGCCGTACTTGCCGATCATGATGTTGCCGGGCTTCAAGTCCCGGTGCAGCACGCCGCGGCTGTGGGCGTACCCGATGGCGTTGCACACGTCCACGAACCGCTTGAGCAGGTTGCGGAAGGCCAGGTTGCGCGCGCCGTCGTCCGCGAACGTCGCCGTGTGGTAGCGGGAAATGGTGTCCTTGAGCGAATCCCCTTGGATGAACCGCATCGCGTAATACGGCCGGCCGTCGGGGTACGTGCCCAGCCCGTAGACCGGGACGATGCCGGGGTGTTCCAACCCGCCGGTGATCTCGGCTTCAAGAAGGAAGCGGCCGCGGCTGTCGGCGTCCACGGCGTGGCGGGACAGGATTTCCTTGAGGGCCACTTCCCGGTTCAACTCTTGGTCTTGGGCGAGGAACACCTCGCCCAAGCCGCCGCGGGCGTGCGGCCGGATGACGCGGAAGCGCCGGCCGTCCGCGGGGGCGGCGGAACTCTTCGCCCCGCCGGACGGCAACGTCATCTGGCCGCCGAAGTGAGCCGGCGTGGCGACTGTCCCCGGCCCGCCGTCGCCGGACGGCTGCACCGGAACCGAACCGCCCCCGCGTTGCGTCATCGTGTGTTGGAAGCCGTCGTCCCCGCCGTCGTCCGTCACGTCGGCCGGCGCTTGGCGCCCCTGTTCGGCCCCGTCGGTGAGATCAGCCGGGGCTTGGCGCACGGACTCCACATAGGATTGTTGCGTGTCGTCGTCCGCTTGCCGGAGTTTGTTGCGCACCTGCGACGTGACCATCGCCGCGTGCGTGGGGGTCATGGCCCCCTGCTCGACGAGAATCTCCGCGATGGCC
>JAYUGD010000089.1:0-2522 GCA_043767785.1 Zavarzinella sp.
GCCACCGCTCCACGTCGAACAGCAGCACGTCCCAGTCGGCGGTGACGGCGAGGGACTTGCCGTCCGGCGACAGGGCGACGGCCCGGCAGTCTTTCTTCAGCACGTGCGGCTTGGCCGGCGCCCGCGTGATGTCCTGCACGTACAGCCACTTGTTGTCCGTCGCCCAGACGATCAGCCGCCGCTCCGGGAACCCGGCGACGGCCCGCACGCCGTTGCGGCAATCGACGGGCAGCCGGACCGGCGTGTCCGTTTGCAGGTTCAACAGCCAGAGCGAGATGGGGTAGTAGACTTCCCGCCCGACTTGCCCGAGTGTGACCACCGCCTGCTCCCGCCCGACGAACGCGATGCCGCTGACGGGGCCGGGGAGCGTAACGAGTTTTTCTTTGGTGAGCGGGTCGGCCGTGTCGCGGATGCGCACGTGGCCGACGCCGGACCCGGTGAGCAGGTGACGGCCCGACGGCGAGAACGCGACGGCCGTGCCGCCTGATAGTTTGTGGGCTTCTTCCAGAAACGCCCCGCGCCACAGCCGCACGCGGTTTTCCGCGCCGGTCGTCACGAGCGTTTCGCCGTCCGGGGAGAACACCATCGACTGGATGGCGCCCCCGGCGGCCTCACGGGTCAACATGTCGGCTCCCTCCTTCTCTGGAAGTCATTTTAGAGGAGGAAGACCGGGGACAAATTCGGAATTCGGAATTCGGAATTCGGAATCAGAAACCCTCGACGAGCGGCCGGGCCTTGTTGGGCATCCGTTTTCCAATCCGCAATCCGAAACCCGCAATCCGAAATCAACTCAGTCCTTAATCATGGTCGGCTTCACCTTATTCAGGGTGGCCTTGATGGCTTCGAGGTCCTTCTTCACTTCGTCGGCGGTCTCGACGCCCTTCACCGGCATGGCGGCCACTTTGCCGTCGGCGTCCTTGATGCGGAAGCGGTAGCCGTCCTTCGCCTTGTAGATTTCGATGGTGCCGACGCCCATGTCTTCCTTGGCGTCTTCCTTCTTGGCGTCTTCCTTCTTGGTCTCGACCTTCTTCGTATCGACGGCCTTCTTGACTTCCTTCTTGACCTGCGCTTCCGCGAACGGCACTTCCGTCAGGGCCAAGGAGCCGATGCCGACCGTGAGGGCCGCCAGCGCGATGAACTTCCGCATGTGTCCCGTCTCCCGAATGATGGTGAAAACTGAGGGCGACGGCGGTGCGCCGTCTCCGCAAAGTATGGCTGCCCCGCGACGTTGAGACAAGCGAATTCCCCGTGCCGGCCGTCGGTTCGGCGTAAAATCTCCCCGCGACCTCTCATGACTCCCGGAAAACTCCCCATGCGTTGCCGACCTTTGCTGACCGCCCTCGCCTTCGTGATCGGGACATGTTCCCTCGGCGCCGCCGAGCCGAAGCCGTTCCCCGGCAAGGCCGGCGACTGGAACGGCTTCGCCAAGCACGACTTCCCATTCAACGGCACGACGGCTACGGTCGTCGTCCCCAAGAAGCCGTTGCCCGGCCGGCCGTGGGTGTGGCGCGGCGAGTTCTTCGGGGCCTTCGCGGACGCGGACAAGCTGCTGGTGCAGAATGGCTGGCACTTGGCCTACCTGAACGTGCCGGACTTGTTCGGCTCGCCGAAAGCCGTCGCCGCGTGGGAGAAATTTTACGCCGTGATGACCACTGATTACGCCATGCACCCGAAGCCGGGCTTCATCGGCCTAAGCCGCGGCGGGCTGTACGTCATGAACTGGGCCGCCGCCCACCCGGACAAGACGCTGGCCGTCTACCTCGACAACGCCGTGTGCGACTTCAAGAGTTGGCCCGGCGGCATCGCGAAGAAACTCGGCGGCAGCCCCGGTTCGCCCGGCGAGTGGGAAAAGATGCTGAAGGCTTACGACTTCAAGACCGACGCCGAGGCCATCGCGTACAAACTCAACCCCGTGGACAACCTCTCCCCGCTGGCGAAGGCCAAGATTCCGCTCTTGCTCGTCTATGGCGACAAGGACCGCGTGGTCCCGCACCCCGAGAACTCCGAGAAGGTATACGACCGTTACAAAGCCCTCGGCGGCCCCATCGAACGCATCGTCAAACCGGGCTTCGATCACCACCCGCACGGGTTGACCGACAACGCTCCGGTGTTGAAATTCTTCACTGATGCGCTGGATCGCAAAGGCGATTGAAAATGGCCGCTTGTGAAGGAATTGTGAAGCTCTGCCAGCCAGTCTGCCATTGCGCGCGACCCATTTGGCGAAATCGGGGCAAACGGGGGCGTTTTCATTGGCGTGACGCGGAAACGGATCATACACTCTCGCCCCCTCTTGATCGTCGTCGGTGGCCCAACGTACTCCTCACGCTCCGCGTGAGGATTGGCTCCCCGCCGCGGGAAACCGCCACTGGGGGGGCGGGAGCCGATCCTCACGCGGAGAGCTTGTGCAAAAATCGGCCGGCGGGGGCGACAGGAGTCGCGGGCCGCGCTATGGTGGAGACACCGCCATGGTACGTCACGAGTGTGCCATGACTCCGCCGGCCCGTCGCCTCCGCCACGCCAAC
>JAYUGD010000090.1:0-2520 GCA_043767785.1 Zavarzinella sp.
TCAGCCCCGGAGGGGCGACGGACTGTAGCCCGCGGGTGAGGCTTTGCGAACCCCGGGTTGCGTTTTACGCCCGGACGATCTTCTCCCGCCCGTCCGTCACATTCTTCAACGCATTGCGCGTGTCCACCACCAAGCGGGAGTGCTTGGCCACCATCGCCCAGTCGTAGGCCGTGTGTTCCGTGGCTACCAGCACGCAGTCTTGGGCGGCGAGGTAGTCGGCCGTCAACGGCGTGCTGCTCATCCGCAGGTGGGGCCAGTGCCGCATTTTCGGCAGGGCGGGAATGTGCGGGTCGTTGTAAGTGACGGCCGCCCCCTTTTTCAGCAGCAGGTCCATCAGCTCGAAGCCGGGGGACTCGCGCGGGTCGTCCACGTCTTTCTTGTAGGCCATGCCGAGGATGGCGACCTTGCTGCCGCGGACCGGCTTGCCGTGGTCGTTGAGGGCGTCGGCGACTTTGCCCACCACAAAGTTCGGCATGGACATGTTGACTTCGCCCGCGAGTTCGATGAACCGCGTGCTGAGGCCGTGCTGCCGGGCGACCCACGTCAGGTAGAACGGGTCAATGGGGATGCAGTGCCCGCCAAGGCCGGGGCCGGGGTAGAATGCCTGGAATCCGAACGGCTTGGTCTTCGCCGCGTCGATCACCTCCCACACGTCGATGCCCATGCGGTCGTACAAGACCTTCAATTCGTTCACGAGGGCGATGTTCACCGCCCGGTACGTGTTCTCCAAAATCTTGCACGCCTCGGCGACTTCGGGCGTGGAGACCTTCACCACCGTCGGGACGATTTGCCGGTACAGCAGGGCCGCGATGTCCGTGGTCGCGGCGTCGTGCCCGCCGACGACTTTCGGGATGCTAGTCAGCCCGTGCGTGATGTTGCCGGGGTCTTCGCGCTCGGGGCTGAACGCGAGGAAGTAGTCTTCGCCCACCTTCAGGTCGGTGCGGTCGAGGATCGGCAATACGACCTTGCGCGTCGTCCCCGGATAGGTCGTACTTTCGAGGACAATCAGTTGCCCGGCCCGTAGTTGGGCGGCGATGGCGTGGGCCGAGTTGACGACGTACGACAGGTCCGGCTCGCGGGCGTCCGTCAGCGGCGTCGGCACGCAGATCAAGACGGCGTCGGCCTCGTCCAGTCGGTCGAAGCGGTCGGTCGCCTCGAAGCGGCGCTCCCGCATGGCGACGATGTCGCTCGCCGGGATTTGCTTGATGTAACTCTCGCCGCGGTTCAGCTTCTGGACCTTGGCCGTATCGAGATCGAAGCCGAGGACGCGGAACCCGGCTGTGGCGAAGGCGCGGGCCAGCGGCAGGCCGACGTAGCCGAGGCCGATCACCCCGACGGTGGCCGACTTTTCCCGCAGCTTGGCTTCCAACGCGATTCGATGAGTCGTCATGCCGTGTTCATCCTTGAACAAGGGGGCGGAGTCCGGGGTGGTATTTCCCAAGCCGCATGATTCCCCGGCCAGCCGATTTTGTCAACCCCGAGCCAACCTGCCCTTCTCGCCGCGGGCATGATCGGATATACGTTGGGCGGTTGACCCGCGGACGGAGAATCACCGCATGGTTCGGACACTGCTCTCGCTGACCGTTTTCGCAACGCCGCTCGCGGCCGCCGAGGCGCCAAGATTCCGGTTCACGACCGGCGAGACGCTCCAGTACCACATCGAGCAGAAGACCGAAGTGACCGAGACGGCGATGGACGACAAGGCCGGCAAACTGGTGACGCGCAAGACGGCCACCGCCGTCGATTTGGTGCGCCAGTGGAAAGTAACGGACACGAACATCAAGGGCCTGACGACGCTGGAAATGTCCATCGTCAAAATGCGCTGGGAGCAAAAGGTCGGCGACGGCGACCCGGACGTGTTCGACTCGGCCAAGCCGGACGACTTAAACAAAGGCGTGATGGCCAAGAACGTCGGCCCCGTGCTGGCGGTTTTGATCGTGCAACCGACGGGAAAAGTCGCCACGGTCAAAGAGTCCAAGGTCGGCCCGGCCCACCGCTTCGAGGCCGACATCCCGTTCAAACTGGCGTTCTCGCCCGACGACACGAAAGAGACGTGGGCCCGCGACTACGTCATCCAGCTCGACCCGCCGCACGGCACCGGCGAAAAGTATGCGGCGAAGCAGACCTACAAGCCCATCGAGCCGAAGAACGGCTTCCTGATCTACGGCCTGACGACGGAAATCACCGAATTGCCCAAGGGGACGGCCGAGCAAATCCCCCTGCTGCCGCTGATGCCGGCCGGGTCGCTGTACTTCCACGCGGAGACGGGGCGGTATTACGGGGCACGGCTCAAGATCGAGAAGGAGTTGACGAACCACGCGGGGGAAGGGTCGTCGTACAAGTTCGTCAGCGGGTATACGGAAGACTTTTTGCCGGCGAAGTGAGCAGGCATTTGTTGAGCCGCGACGCGGAGTCTTCGGAGCGGAGCGTGTCGGGCATGCCGCCAACCTAACCCCCCGGCCCCCGCTCTGGTGTGCGGGTCAGAGATAGCCCGACGCGCGAGCAAGGGGGTTGGACTCC
>JAYUGD010000091.1:0-7107 GCA_043767785.1 Zavarzinella sp.
TGCTTGGCTTCCACGGTTGCCGGTGCGCCGGTCATCATGTCGCGGGCGCGGGCGTTTTTCGGGAACGCGATCACGTCGCGAATGTTTGTCGTGCCCGCCAGGATCATTGCCCAGCGGTCCAAGCCAAAGGCGATGCCACCGTGCGGCGGCGCGCCGTATTTGAGCGCGTCCAGTAGGAAGCCGAATCGGGCCTGAGCGTCCTCGTCCGGCATGCCGAGCATCTTGAAGACGCGCGCCTGCACGCTCGGCGAGTGGATTCGAATGCTGCCGCCGCCGACTTCGTAGCCGTTCATGACCAAGTCGTACGCTTTCGCCCTCACCTTGCCCGGGTCGGTGTCAAGTAACGGAATGTCCGCGTCCCGCGGGGCGGTGAACGGGTGGTGGTTGGCCACCCAGCGCTTGTCCTCGGCGTCGTACATGAACGACGGGAAGTCCACGACCCAGAGGACGTTGAAGGTGGACGCCGCCGGGTCGTACAGTTTCAAGAGGCTCGCCAAGTGGGCGCGCAAGGCGCCGAGGGCGTCGCACGCCACGCTTTCCGTGTCCGCGACGAACAGCAGCACGTCGCCGCTCTCGGCGCCCATCGCCTGCCGCAGTTCCTGCTGCACCGCCGGGGGGAAGAACTTCTCGATACTGCCCGTCAGCTTGTCCCCTTCCACCTTCATCCACGCGAGGCCCTTGGCCCCGTAGCGGCCGACGTGCTCGGCGAGCTTCCCCCCCGGCTTCAGGTCGCTGTTCGAGAACTTGTCGGCCGCCCCCTTGGCGCACAGCCCGCGGACAACGCCGCCCGAGGCAAGCACATCCTTGAACACCTTGAAATCGGCCTTGGCGGCGACGGCGCCGACGTCCACGATTTCGAGGCCGTAGCGCAAGTCCGGCTTGTCGCTGCCGTACTTGAGCATCGCCTCGTCGTACCCCATGCGCGGGAACGGCGTCGGCAGGTCGATGTCCAAGCACGCCTTGAAGATCGCCTTCGACAAGTTCTCGATCACGGCGAAGATGTCTTCCATCTCCACGAAAGACATTTCCAGGTCGAGTTGCGTGAATTCGGGCTGGCGGTCGGCCCGCAAGTCTTCGTCGCGCAAGCAGCGGGCGATCTGGAAGTACTTGTCGTACCCGGCGACCATCAGCAATTGCTTGTAAAGCTGCGGGGACTGCGGCAGGGCGTACCACTCGCCGTGGTACACCCGGCTCGGCACGAGGTAATCGCGGGCGCCTTCCGGCGAACTCTTGCCGAGCAGTGGTGTCTCGACTTCCAGGAAGTCTTGGGCGTCGAGCGTGTCGCGGATCGTCTTGCACAGCCGGTGCCGTTGGATCAGCGTGTCTTGCAGCGTCTTGCGGCGCAGGTCGAGGTAGCGGTACTGGAGGCGCACGTCTTCGTTGGCCAGTTCGTTGCCGAACTCGGTGATCTCGAAGGGCGGCGTCGGGCAGCCGTTGAGGACTTTGGCGGCGGTCGCCTTCACTTCGACGGCCCCGGTCACCAGCTTGGCGTTCTCCTTCCCCTTGAGCCGGGGGGCAACGGTCCCCGTGACGCTCAGGACGAACTCGCGGCCGACGCCGTTGGCCAGCTTCTGGAGTTCCGCGTCCTCGGACTCGAACACGACTTGCGTGATGCCGTAGCGGTCGCGCAGGTCCACGAACACCTGGTTGTTGTAACTCCGGTACGTGTTCACCCAGCCGTTCAACACGACGGTCTGGCCGACGTGGGCCGCCCGCAATTCGCCGCACGTGTGGGTCCGCTGCCAATCCGACATGGAACAAATCCTTCGCAAGGGGAGGCGTCAACGACGCACTCGTTATACGGAGCGACAAGCGGTTTACCCCTCACGTTCGGAGTCGTTGACGGTTCGAAAAGTCCGTCTGATGGTTTTCGCCCCAACGGGGCGGGGGAGAATAGCCAGGGGCGGCCTCCGCCCCTGGGCGACGTACCCGCAAAAATGCTTTTTGGCCCCAACGGGGCGCCGGTCGTCGAACCGGCGCCCCGTTGGGGCCAAGACATATTGGGTGACGGTCTCAACCAGGGGCGGAAGCCGCCCCTGGCTATTCTCCTCCGCCCCGTTGGGGCGAAAACCAAGGCACATTTGCGCTTCGATGAATGACACGGCCGCGAGGATGGGGTACAATCCCCGCGACCGCCCCCCAAGAGTCGATAGGAGCCGCCGACCGTGGAACTGTTGGAAATGACGTGGCCCGCCGTGAAGGCCCTCGACCGCCGCACGCCGGTCGTAATCCCGCTCGCCGCTTTGGAGCAGCACGGCCGCCACATGCCGGTCTTCACGGACAGCCTGCTCTGCACCGAAGTGCTGCGCCGGGCCAAGGCTTCCCTCGCGGGCCGCGTGCTGTTCGCCCCGCTGATGTGGCTCGGCAACTCGGAACACCACCTTGACTTCCCGGGGAGCATGTCGGCCTCACCGCGAGTCTACCTCGACTTATTGCGGGACATGGCGGAGAACTTCCTGTCGCACGGGTTCTCGCGGATCGTCTTCGTCAACGGGCACGGCGGCAACATCGTCCCGGCCCAGCAGGCGACGTTCGAGTTACGGCAAAAGCACCGCAAGACGGCGGGGCAACTGCTCCTCTCCACGACGTACTGGATCGCCGGGGCCGACCCGGCGAAGGACATCCCCGGCTTGCACCAACAGCAAATGGGGCACGCCTGCGAGTGGGAAACGTCCATGATCCTGAAGATCGCCCCGCACCTCGTGGTCGGGGACGTGAAGGCGGTCCCGGACGTGCCGTTCGGCAAGTCGTTCGAGCCGGCCCACCGGGCGTGGGTGATGCCGGACCGCAGTGAGCCGGGGCACATCGGCTTCCCGCAGTACGCCACCCCGGAGAAGGGGGAGGCGTTGTTTACCGTGTTCTCCGCGGCCGTCGTCGCCCTGATGGAACGGGTCATCGCGTGGGACGGGCGGGCGTGGGACGCATGAATAAAACCACGAAGTGGGGCTGGTGGCTCAGCGGCTTGCTCCTGTTTGCCACCCTGCTGAACTACATGGACCGGCAGGCGCTCGGGGAACTGTCTACGCTGCTGAAAACCCCGGAAGTTCTCAATCTCGATGACTTCCGGTACGGAAAATTGGAACGCACCTTTAGCTGGGCCTTCGCCATCGGGGCGGTGACGTTCGGCTTCTTCGTGGACCGATTCGGCCCCAAACACCTCTACCCGATCGCCCTGCTCGGCTGGTCCCTGTCCGGGTGCGCGTGCGGGCTGGCGAACGCGGGGTTTGTCGAGGAATGGCTCGGCAGATCTCAACTATTTGCTGATGAAGACGGTGTGCTGTGGATACGTGACGGCGGACATGGATACGGGGCGTACACTTGGCTGTTCCTATGCCGGACCAGCCTCGGCTTTTTCGAGGCCGGGCACTGGCCGTGCGCGCTCGTCACGCTGCGCAACGCCCTGAGCGAGCGGGACCGGCCGTTCGGGAATTCGATCCTGCAAAGCGGGGCGTCGATGGGGGCGGCGATTACGCCGTTTCTGATCCGCGGCCTGTCGTCCATCCCCGTCCCGTGGCCGGGGGCGTTTTTGTGCATCGGCCTCATGGGCCTGCTCTGGCTCCCCGTGTGGTACTCGCTGGTCAACAAAGTTGAAATGCACCCGAAGCGGCGGGCGGTCGAGAGTGAAGGGCGAATTGTGCCGGGGAGACTGATCCTCCAACTCTTCTTCCTGTCCGGCCTGACGATGAGCATGAGCCTGACGTGGCAGTTCATCCGGGCGTGGTTGCCGAAGTTCCTAAAAGAAAACCAACACTACCCCGATCTCTTTTCCCCGAGCGCCCCGGCCGCCATCGTGACGGCTTACTACGTCACCGCCGACATCGGGTGCCTGATTTCCGGGGCCATTGCCACGGGGTTGTGCCGCCGACATGGAATACGGATTGAACGCGCTCGGCTCATCGCGTTCGCTGTTTGCGCCGCCGGCGCCGGGTTGGCGGTGTTCGCCACGTCGGTCCCGCCGGGCTGGCAACAGGTGACCATCCTTCTGCTGGTCGGTGCGGGGACGCTGGGCATGCACCCGCACTACTACGCGGCCGTTCAGGAACTTCCGCAAAAACACATGGGCCTTCTCATCGGGTGTCTGTCGTGCGGGACGTGGTTTGCCGTGGGGCAGATGCAAGGCATGATCGGCCAGCACATCAAGGACACGGGCGACTACTCCCAAGGCATGGCCATGGCCGGCCTCGCCCCGATGGTCGGCCTCGCGTGTCTGGCCGGGTTGGTGTTCCTCCCGGGCATGGCCCGCAAGCCCGCCCCGGCCGGGTGAGTCACTTGCCGCGGTTGAGGAACCGCCGCTCGACGGCCAAGTACATCAGGTAGCTGATCCCGAGGACCGCGGGCACGCCGGCGCCCATCGTCACGCCGTATCTGGTGATGTCCGCGACGCCCGCGTCCTTCATGGCGATGCTCATCCACGCGAGCAGCGGGTCGTTGACCAGATACAGCGTGTAAGAGAATGACCCCAGCCACATGAGTGGCCGCGATTCCAGAACATGGAGCAGCGGATTGCGGCGCTGAGAGGCCGGGTGCGTGGCGTTGGCGAGCATGACGATGAGGCACGCGGTCGCGAAGCCGAAGAAAAAGTCGAGGAAGACGCGCTGCGGGATCTTTGCCCCGTCCAGGACGCCCGACTTGCGCTCTAGGACGGCGAAGGCCAAGGCGACCCCGACCCACGCCAGGGCGGCGGCCCCCCACGGCCACACGCGGCCGCCGGCCGGGGCTTGGGCGGCGTGCGTGCTGCGGTGGGCCGCGGCCATGCCGAGGGCGAACAGGCCCAAGTACCACGGGCACGCCTCGACCGTCGGCCGCCCGCCGGTCTCGCGGGACAGGAAGAAAATCCCGTACCCGACGGCGAACGCCGCCGTGACGGTCGCGGCCATGCCGTGCCGGCGCCACGCCCACAACAGCAGCGGGAACGCGAAGTAGATTTGCCACTCGGTGGCGACGCTCCACATGGGGGCGTCGATCTTCAGCACCCACTCCTTGTCGAAGTTGTGGACGAGGAGCAGGTGGGACACGATCGACCCCGTCGTCAGCGACCCCAAGGTCGCGTCCCACAGGATGCCGGACGGCTCTTGCAGGCGCGGGACCATCGCGATGACGGCCAGGACCGCGAACAGCACGAAGAAATACGGCGGCAGGATGCGCCGCGCCCGCCGGCCGATGTACGACCAGAAGCCGCCGCGCAGCGTGCCGTCCGCGGAGCGGGCGACCGGCAGCATCAGGCAATAGCCGGACAGGACGATGAACACGGCGACGGCGTAGTGGCCGAATTTCAGACTGCGGGTGAACAGCCGCAGCGGGTGGCTCATGTCGAAGTAGCCGACCTGTTGGTTCGCGTGGCCGAGCGTCACGTAGAAGGCGGCCAGCCCGCGGATCCCTTCCAGGAAGTGCAGGCGCGCCCGCGGGACGGCCGCCGCGGGCAGCGGCAGCGGCGCGAGGGGGGATTCGGTCTCGGGGGTGTTCATCAAGACTTCTTTCGCGGGAACGCCACCCGGCCGGGCGTATTCACCCGGATACTGTACAGCGTCCCCCCGCCGGTGACGTAGAGGGTCTTTAAATCCGCGCCGCCGAAGGCGCAGTTCGTCACCTCGTCCGTCGGGACGGGGAGGAAGTCCAATAGTTTACCGTCCGGGCCCAAGACGTAAATGCCGCCCTTGACCGTCGCGGACGGCTCGGCCGGCGGGTTGGGCTTGTTCAGGCCGCCGGCGACGAACAGGCGGCCCAGGCTGTCCTGCTTCAGCCCGTCCGGGCCGCGGCCGTCCTTCCAGTCGTACAGCGCTTTTTTGCTCTTCACGTCCACGCTGCCGTCCGCGTTGAGCGCGAAGCGGTACAGCTTGCGGGCTCCGGTGAGGTCGTTGTTGTTGTCGGCGACGTAGAGCGTCTTGTCGTCCGCGGAGACGAGGATGCCGTTCGGGCGTTCGAGTTCGCGGCCGATGATTTGCGTTACTTTGCCGTCCTCGTCAATGCGGTACACGCCCTCGACGAACTTGCCGGCCGTGTCGGTAATTTCCAAGTGACCCCGGCCGCCGTAACACGGGTCGGTGAAGTAGACGCGGCCCTTGGAATCGACCGTGATGTCGTTCGGCTGGTTGAACCGCTTGCCGTTGAACGTGTCGGCCAGCACCGTGATTTTTCCGGTCTTAATGTCCGTGCGCGTCACCCGCCGGAACTTCGGCTCGCAGGCCAGCAGCCGGCCCTCGGCGTCCCACAGCAGGCCGTTGGTGCCGGCCCCCTCGCGGTAGACGGTGGCCTTGCCGTCCAACGAGAGGCGGCAAATGTTGTCGTTGCCGCTGGTCAGCACGCCGAGTTCCGGGTGCCACGCCGGGCCTTCGCCCCCTTCCCCCTTGGCGGACTCCACCTTCAACGTGGCATCAGGGGCGAAGATGTCCCCGGCAAACGCCGGGATTGAGATTAAGAGCAAAAGTGTGACGGCTCGCATGGCAGCGCTCGATGAGAAGAGATTGAACCACGAATATCACGAATGACACGAATCAAATCTGGCGGAACAGACTTTGTTTTAATGTCTTGGCATGATTCTGTCTTATTCGTCTTATTTGTGCGATTCGTGGTTCAACCTCTTCTCTTCACACCGCCTTGCTCTTGTGGCCGTGCTGCTTTACGAAACTGGCCAGCGTGTCCGCGACCCGTTCTTGAAGCGCCATCGTCAGGTCCGGGTACATCGGCAGCGCCAGCACGCTTTTGGCGGCGGCTTCAGACTCGGGGAAGTCTCCCTCGCGCAGGCTCAAGTAGGCGAGGCACTCTTGAAGGTGCAACGGCAACGGGTAGTAAATGTCGCAGGCGACTTGGCTCGCCTTGAAGTGGGCCATCAGCGCGTCCCGTGACTCGGCGGGGACGCGGATCACGTACTGGTTGAAGACGTGCGTCATGCCGGGCATGACCTGCGGCCGTTGGATGAAGCCGTCCAGGCCGCGGGCTTGGATCAACTCGTCGTACCGGGCGGCGGCGGCTTGGCGCTGGGCGGCGTTGCCCGCCACCGCACCGTATTCCCCCGCCAGTTCGCACAGCACGGCGGTCTTGGCGTAGATGATGCGGTTGTATTCCGCCTCGCTCAATTCGACGTCGCGCGCCACGCACTGCTGATGAAGC
>JAYUGD010000092.1:0-7104 GCA_043767785.1 Zavarzinella sp.
AACTGCTTCAACGTGTGAATCACAAACGCCGGCTCATTCCTTCGCCCGCGATTCGGCACGGGCGCCAGATACGGGGCGTCCGTTTCCACTAACAGCCGATCAAGCGGGATTTGCTGCGCGACTTGCCGCACGTTGTCGGCCGTCTTGTACGTCAGCATCCCGGCGAACGAGACGCACAGGCCCATCTCCACGCCGGCCAACGCGGGACCGACTGGGCCGGTGTACGAGTGCAACACTCCTTTAATCGGGCCGCGGGCGTCGAACGCGACTCGCAGCATGCGGGCCACGTCTTCTTCCGCTTCGCGGGCGTGGATCACGATCGGCTTGTCGAGCCGGTGAGCCAGTTCCAAGTGGCGGGCGAACGACTCTTCCTGTTGGGCGAACGGCGTCTTGTCCCAGTGCCGGTCCAGGCCCGTTTCGCCGATGGCGACGACGGCCGGGTGAGTGGCGAGTTCCACCACCAAGTCCCAGTCGGTCGCCGGGGCTTCGGCGACGTAGTTCGGATGCAGGCCCACGCCGACGCGCAGCATGGGAAATCGTTCGGCGAGGGCGAGGGCGGCCCGGCAGCTTTCGCCCTCGGTCGCCACGGTGACGATGTGCGAGACGCCGGCTTCGGCGGCGCGGGCGATCACGTCCGCGATGTCCCCGGCGAAGCGGCCGTCGTCGAGGTGGGCGTGGGTGTCGATCAGAACCATTGGCGGAAGTACGGCCAGTAGAAGTACACGACGGCCCCGAGGCCGAGGGCGATGGTCCACTTGATCGCCCAGACGATCCCGGTGATGACGCCGAGCATCCGGCCGACCTTGGTGAGCGGCTCGCCGGCCCGGTCCATGCTCCCGGCGGCCATGTCGCGCAGGTCGCGCTTGCCGAGCCAGACGGCGAAGAAGCCGCACGGGGCGAACACGAAGCCCATGCCGCCGAGGATCAGGATCGTGCGCGCCCGGTGCGGCCGCACGATCTGGACCTTCACTTCCGGCGGCGGCGGCGGGGGCGTCATTTCCCGGCGGCGGCCACGAAGACGACGATGAGGGCGACGTAGCCGACTAAGAAGACGACTTGCAGGCAGAACAAGATCGACCCGACGATGCCGAGGATGTAGCCGACGTTGGTGAGCGACTTCCCCTCCGGGTCCATGCGCCCGGCCTCGATCTCCCGCAGGTCGTTCTTGCCCATCATCCACGCGGCGATGCCGAAGCCCCCGCACATCATGAGGCCCAGGATGCCGAAGACGAGGATCATCACCCCGCGGTGTTCCTTGTACCGGCCGCTGGTCCGGCGGCCGTCGTCGTAGTCGTCCCGGTCGTCGTCTTGGTGGGCGCGGCGTGGGCTGAGGTCGTCGTCTTCGAATCCCGGCATGCGAGTCTCCCGGTTATTACCAGTTCAGGTCGTTTTCGGTGTAGATGGTGAAGCCCTTGTCGGTCAGGGCGGAACTCGCCATTTCGATGTCGGCGACGTGCATGGCGAGGGCCGTGCCCCCCTCCGGGCCGACGCCGACCATCAGCGGGTAGGCGTAATGAATGCTCACCTCGGCCGAGAGAAGCGCCTTGAAAATCATGACCAGCGGCTGGTTCCCCTCCGGCAATTTCACCACCAGCAAGTCACTCTCGGTGAACATCATCTTTGCCTGGCGGAGTATCTCCGTCGCCCGCTCCGGGTCGCTGACGACGAGCCGGATGATGGCGCAGTCCGACGAGTCGATGATGGTGAAGGAGATGATGCGGACGTCGGTGGCCTCGAACCGCCGGACCACGTCCATCAGCCCGCCGAGGCGGTTCTCCACGAAGACGTTGAACTGCCGGACGCTGGGCCAGTCCCGGCCGCGCGCCGTGTCAAACTCGATGCCCGCCTCGCCGCCGAAACTCATGCCGCCCTCCCGGTTGGGACGTTGGCGAGTATAAGGGAAGGCCGGACGCGGCACAAGTCGGACACGGCGGCTCTTTACCCGTTCGTCCGTCCTGTCCGCCGGTCAGCCCCCACCCCGCGGTTAATCCATTGTCCGTCAGGGGAACAGGCCGCGCTTCGCTTTTTCCAACGCCACCTTGTTTACACCCAGACTCAGGGCGGCCAGTCGCATCGGGATTTTCCGCTCGCGGGACAGCGTCCGCACGCGGCGGAACGCCTTGAGCATCAGTTCCCGCAGTTTCGCGTTCACCTGGTCTTCGTCCCAGAAATACTGCTGAAGGTCCTGCACCCACTCGAAGTAGGAGACGGTGACGCCGCCGGCGTTGCACAGCACGTCCGGGATGATGAAGACGCCGGCCTCGTTCAGGATTTTATCGGCGTCCGGCGTGGTCGGGCCGTTCGCCCCCTCGGCCAAGATGCGGCACTTCACCATGCCGGCGTTGTCCTTTGTCAGCACTCGCTCCATGGCGCACGGGGCGAGGATGGTGCAGGGGATGCCGAACAATTCGGCGTCCGGGATCGCGTCCGCGCCGGGGAAGTCTTTCACCATTTTGCCGGCCGCGACATGCTTGGCGAGGGCGGGGACGTCAATGCCCTTGGCGTTCTTGATCGACCCGAAGCGGTCCCCGACGGCGATGATTTTCACGCCGCGCTGGTGCAGCTCTTGGCAGACGACCGAGCCGACGTTGCCGTACCCCTGCACGACGGCGGTGCTCTCCTCGGCCTTCAGGTTCAACTCGCTCAGGGCCTCCATGATGCAGAAAATGACGCCGCGGCCGGTGGCCTCCCGGCGGCCGACGCACCCGCCGAGTTCGACCGGCTTGCCGGTCACGATCTCCGGGCAGGCGTAGCCGACCTTCATGGAGTAGGTGTCCATGATCCACGCCATCGTCTGCTCGTCTGTGCCCATGTCGGGGGCCATCACGTCGACGCGCGGCCCGATGATCGGCAACACTTCCTCGGTGTACCGCCGCGTAAGCCGTTCGAGTTCACCCTTGCTCAACGTGGTCGGGTCGCAGGCGATGCCGCCTTTGGCGCCGGAGAACGGGAGGTTCATGAGGCCGACCTTCCACGACATCCACATGGCAAGGGCCGCCACTTCGCCGAGATCGACGTGCGGGGCGTAGCGTAGCCCCCCTTTGGAGGCGCCGCTGGTGAGCGAGTGCTGCACGCGGTAGCCGACGAAGGTCTGGATGTCCCCGCTGTCCATGCGGATCGGGATGGACATGATGAGCGACCGCTTGGGGATGGCCAGCCGTTCGATGATGTCCGGGTCCGTGCCCATGACCTCCGCGACGGCGTACAACTGGTCGCACGCCATCTGGTAGGTGGGCGAGTCGTTGAACATCGTGGTCTGGCGGGGAGACGCGAGCGCCGTGGAAGAGGCCGGCATGGGGAGGCTCCGGGTCGGGGAAGTCGGCAAGTCCGCCTAATTATACGGCCGGCCCCGCGGGGACGGGGTCATACAACAGAAACGCACACCGGACACCGCGAGCAAGGGCGTGGGCCATGGCCATGTTGGACGTCACCTGCGAGCACTGCGGCCGGCAGTTCCGCGTCCGGGGCGAGTTCGCCGGCAAGTCCACCCGCTGCCCCGGTTGCTCCAAGCCGCTGACGATCGGCGCGGCGACCAAGGCCGCCCCGCCGCCGCGCGAAGAGTACGACGACGCGCCGCGGCCTCGCCGCCGGGAGCCGGACCCGGAGCCGGCCGGCGTGACCGGCAACTGGAAGCGGACGGCCAAGGCCCTCGGCAGCGAACAGGCGGCCGTCCGCTTCTTGGGCGTGCAGGTGCTGGCCGACTTGGTGGCGTTCTGCCTGATGCGCGGGACCGGGTCGATGGGGCAAATCCCGGCCATCGTCGTCGTCCTGTTCCTCATCCTGATCGTTGGGCCGGGGATCATGACCGTCGTGATGGGGCTGACGGCCCGGTTCGGGGCGGTGAACATTCCGCCGGAGGCCAAGGCCGGCGGGACGGCGTGGGCCAGCGTGTTCTGCGCCTTGGGCGGGATGCTGGCGATGATCGTGGTCGGCTTCGGCCTGCTCATCAGCATCGAGGGGAGCCGGCGCGACGCCGAGCCGGTGCTGTTGGCGGGCGTGCTCGGCGGGTTCGTGATGACCACCGGGGCCGTCATCACGTTCGCCGCGTTGATTGCCCAGATCGGCATCACGACCGGGTCGCGGGAAATCTCCGCCGCCATCGGCCGCATGGGCGTCGGCTTCATGGTGTGCCTATTGATCTCCGTCGTCCTCGGCGGCTGCGGCACGGTGATGGTCGAAAGCATGGGCGGCAACCGCAACTACGGGTACGGCCCGAACTATGACGGCCTGTTCGCCATTTTCGCGTTCACCTCCTTAATCACCGTCGGCATCATGCTCGTGCTGTACCACTCCCTGCTGGGTAGCGCCAAGAAGGCCCTGCAATACGCGCCGACTCGCGGCTGACGGACGGCGATTTCTCGACGGTTTCTTGACAGTTTCTCGGCAATTTCTTGACGTGTTCTCGACGCCCGGTTATCGTGCCGGGAAGGGAACACTTCATGTTTGAGCCGAACTTCACGCTGACAGCCAAGGCGGCGAAAGCCCTCATGGCCATCGAAGCGGACCGCCAAGTGGTGGCCGGTTTGCCGTTATCGGCCCCGATGCTCGACTCGCTGCGGCGGACGGCTCGGTTGCTTTCAACGCACCTTTCCACGCGAATTGAGGGGAACACGCTCTCGGCCGAACAAGTGAGGGTTGTGGTCGAGGGGGAAGGCAATTTCCCCGGCCGTGAGCGCGATGAGGCCGAGGTCCGCCATTACTTCGCCGCCTTGGAACACGTCGAACGCCTTGGGCGGTTCGTCGGCAACCTGTCGGAAAAGGAAGTCCGTACGATTCACGGCTTGGTGATGACCGGCAAGGCGAAGGCGACCGTTTACCGCGACGGGCAGAACGTCATCCGCGACGCCCGCACCGGGCGGACGGTGTACATGCCCCCCGAGGCAACTGACGTGCCGGCATTAATGCGTGACCTCATCCGTTGGGTAAATGATTCGATCCGCACCGGCGACTTGCCCCTCCCCGCGACCGCTGCCATCGCTCACTACCAATTCGCCACGATCCACCCGTACTTCGACGGCAACGGCCGGACGGCCCGCCTACTGACCACGCTCGTCCTTCACCGCGGCGGGTACGGCCTGAACGGGATTTACTCGCTGGAGGAATACTACGCCGCCAACTTGGACGGGTATTACGCCGGCCTGAACGTCGGAGCCAGCCACAACTACTACTTCGGTCGGGCCGAAGGCGACGTGACCCCGTTCATCGACTACTTCTGCGTTGGGATGGCCGACGCCTTCGGCAAGGTCCGCTCGCGGGCCGAAGAAGCGAACCGCCGGACCGCCCTCGACCAAACGCCGGCCCTGCGCGCCTTGTCCCCGCAACAACGCCAAGCCCTCGGCCTGTTCTTGCGCATGCGCGTCGTCACCGCGAAGGACGTGGCCGCGGTTTTCAAATGCTCCCCCCGCTCGGCCGCCGCCCTCTGCGTGAAGTGGGTGGCCGAAGGTTTCTTGGTCATCGAGAACCCGTCCACGAAGGGGCGAACGTACCGGCTGGCCGATGAGCATGAAGAGCTGGTGGCACGTCATGCGGAATAGACGATTTCACCCCGAACCTGCCAACGGCGCTTTCTTCTCCGTGATCGACGGGCTTCGCTTGACCATCTCGGCGTTCAAGGCGATGTACGACACCCACTTCTCGGGCACGTCGTCTTCTTGGTAGATCGCTGAGACAGGACATTCGGAGACACAAGCTCCACAGTCGATGCACTCATTGGGGTCGATGAAGAGCATGTCGTCCCCCTCGTAGAAACATTCGGTTGGGCAGACGACGACGCAATCGGTGTACTTGCAACCGCGGCATGGTTCGGTGACGACATGGGTCATGGAATGGCTCCTTCGGGTGAACGGGAAATCGGTCTTGCCAAGCAGATGCGAGAAGGTGAGTCAGGCTGGCCAAAAAATTTTGGGAAGTGGGCGAGCCGTGGACGAAGCGTCGGCCGAATTGCTCGAACGGTATCGCCAAGGGGACGGGCGGGCCGCCGATGTCTTGTTCCATCGGTACGTCGAACGGCTCACGGCGATGGTGCAACGGCAACTCCATGCGGCCTTCCGCCGGCGGATCGACCCGGAGGACGCCGTTCATTCCGCGTACCGCAGTTTCTTCGTGCAAGCCCGACAGGGCGAATTCGCGTTGGAACACGCCGGCGACTTGTGGAAGTTGCTCGTCACCATCACGCTCAACAAATTGCGGCGGCAAATCGCCCACCACCGGGCCGGCAAGCGGGCCGTCGGCCGAGACCGTTCCGCGGATGGAGCCATGCTTGCCAGGGCGGACGGCCCGTCGCCGCTCGAAGCCTTGGCGGCGGCCGACGAGTTGGAAGTGCTGATGACCCGATTGACGCCGGAGCAGCGGACGGTCCTCGAAATGCGGTTGCAAGACCGTTCATGGGCCGAGATCGCGGCGGTCGTCGGGCGGTCGGAGCGGACGGTTCGCCGGGCCATCGAAGAGATTCGCACCATCTGGCGGAGAGACGTGCCGCACTCGCTGGAGATCGGTTGGCAATCCCGGCCTGCCGCGAATCTCGCTCCGGCGACAACGCATTCAACTGATTCCGAGACGTTGCTGGACTACGGCGATTTCCTGCTCAATGAACTCGTCGGTCGCGGCGGGATGGGCAAGGTTTACCGGGCGGTGTGGAAGAGCCGGAACCAACGTGTCGCCGTGAAAGTGCTGCACAAGCCGCGGTGGACTTCTCCGGCCGCCGTCGAGCGATTCATGGAAGAAGCCCGCACGGTGGCCCGCCTGCGTCACCCCGGGATTGTCGGCGTCCACGGCGTCGGGCGAACGCCGGGCGGCGGGCTGTTCTTGGTGATGGACTTCATCGACGGCGCCGATTTGGCGCAAGTTTCCAGCGAGCAACGGCCATCCCCCCGGCAAGCGGCCGCGTGGGTCGCCGAGGCCGCGCGTGCGGTCGCTCACGCTCACGCTCACGGCGTTGTTCACTGCGACTTGAAGCCGAGCAACCTCATGCGGGACAACGGCGGCCGAATCGTCGTCGGCGACTTCGGCTTGGCGAGGTCGTTTGGTGACGACACCCGCTCTTGGGGCGGGACGCTTGGCTACATGGCGCCGGAACAACTCGACGCTTCGTTCGGGGAAGTCGGC